>CANGUZ010000002.1 GCA_947457255.1 Flavobacteriaceae bacterium | reverse complement strand
TAGATCTTCAAAAAATAAACTTTTTTCAGTTGTTTTTCTGAAACTTTTTTCTGAACCAAATAACCTGTACACTAATTTGCTTTGATTTGGATTTTGAAATGTAAGTAAATCAAAATCTACTTTTATATTGTTCTCATCATGATTTAATTCAATATTATCATCACTTTTTTTCAATTTATTGTTTACCCATAGCGATTTTAAATAAAGATTAGGTTCTGCTTTAGACTCTAAAGTGGTATTTATTGGGAAACAACAAATTCCGTCAATGGTAGAAACATAAATTAAATCTTTGTTTATACAAACTTTATTACAGTTAGTGGACAATAAACCATTTTGAAAAGTAATTCTTTCAATATTGTTTTTAGTTGGTTGCAGTTTGTATAAACCACTATTTGCAGCTGCCCAAATAACACCAGTTTTGTCTTGTGCGACATCCTGAACAAATGTTTTTTGATTATTATTGAGTTGAATTCTTGTTGTTTTGTTATTCTTTAGTTTATAAATTCCTTCGCCTTTAGTAGCAATCCAAACATTGCTTAAAGTATCTTTTAAAATCTTTGTTACTTCTGAATTGAAGCCTTTATATTTGGTAAGTTTTTTTGTGCTTAGGTTTAGATTATAAAGACCATTTTTACAACCCAAAAGCATTGTTGATTTGTTATATGCTAAAATGCATTTTAATTTAATTTTATTGTTTTCATAAAATTTTAAAATTTCATTGTCTTTAATCTCTAGAATTTGATTGACTGACAAGGCAAATATTTTATCATTATTTTTCTCGATTTGATAAATGCAAACATTATTATTGTTATAATACAATTTATTTTTAAAGCAAATGTCATTAAGTGTGTTGGAGGAGAGAAAGTATCCTAAATTAGCAATGTAATACTTCCCTTTCAGGTAGTTTATATCAGAAAAACTTGCTCCATTATTTAGATTCAATTTTTTAAAAATAAGATTGTCATTTTTTATTATTGCTAATTCGTCGTTGTCAATAGAAATAATTACATCATTATTAATCGATTTTAAAACAGCTGCTTTTTTATTAAGCTTTGGAAGGTTTGAGTAAGTAACTATTTTTTTCGATCTAGAATAAAAAATTCCTTTTTCAAGTGTTGAGCACCAAATCCCACCTTCTTTATCTTCAAGAACGCTAGTGACTGTTAAATCTTTTAAATTTTGCTGAAAATGAGATATGTCTGTTGCATTTTTATAATAGTATACACCATGGTTTTGCATTCCAATCCAAAGGCCATTATCGTTGTCTTTATTAAGGGATATAATATTACTTGGCAAATGTTTTACTTGATGATGCCCTTTGTTATCTATTTTAATTAAAGTATTATTTATATTAAAATAAACGTTTGTTCCAATTTTTATAAATCTATTTCTCCAGTCAATTAAAGCTTTAATGTCTAATGGAATATCAATTATTTTGGTTGCTGTTTCAGTTTTATTTTCGATTCTAATTTTTTTTACATTAAACTTTTTTGTCTTGTTAAAGTAGGAGCTAGAATATGTATTTACAATTTTTAATTGATTAAGATTTGAAGTGCTTTCTAAATTAATTATTTTTTTTTCTTTCAAACAATAACTACTTGAGTTAGTGTTGAAGATTAGATTTTTGTTTTCATCAAGGAATGAGCTGTATAATGTTTCAGATTTATTATTAGTTAACGAATTTAGTTTTTTTGAAAAAGATGCTTCTTTGAAAACATTTTTTTCTTGAACTAAAAATCTATTCTTTGAAGTAATTAAAGTAATGCTTCCTTTTTCTATTTCTTTTATTTCATATACGGTTTCATTTGGGAGTTTACCATTTAAATCTATTTGATTTACAGTTCTCCCATTATATTTATACAGCCCCAATTCAGTTGAAAACCATATATATCCGAAGCTGTCTTGAAAAACAATATATGTTTCTATAGATGGTAATTCCAATTGTTTTGAAACATTATCGAATATAAGTTCTTGTGCTGTTATTTGATAGCAGTAACATAAAAATATCCAAAAAAATAATTTTTTAGTATTCAAAGTATTAATCGAATTTTAACTCACAATATTACTTTTTTTTAAGAAATATTCTAAACTAAATTTTTTCTTGGTAAAAAAATGTTTTCTATGGTAACGAATCTAACTCGTTTTTAAGTTATTTTTGAATACAATTAAAATTTTTTATCATGAAAAAAACATACATAAATTTAATTTTACTTACAGTTTTAACCAATCTAAATTTGCATTCTCAAAACTATAGGTTGTTAAACAATATTCAACAATCTCCCAATGGTTCTGTAGTTTTAGAGGATCGGCAGGGATTATACAGAATTGCCTACATTGGTAATTCAGAAGCAAATACTAACGGTCAAATAGCCCCAGCAGCATTTACAGCGCTAAACGGGATGATTAAATTGTGGAAATCATCAAGTATAAATATAGGGGAAATAACAAGTTTTACATATTTTGCTCAAAATAGTTTGCCAGCTCCTAGTATACCTGCCAATATATTTACTCCTATTAATCAACCAATAGGGAATAATAAATATTACATGTTTAAAATTAGAAATGTAACTTCTGGTAATACTGATGGAATATTAATGGAGTTTGGGAGTGAACCTATAACCTATAGTTTTTGTAAAGATGATGTCTTAGGGAAAACGGTTGTCAACAAACCTGTTCGTATAACCTTAAGAACAGAAAGCAATGTTCCAGAAGGGCAATATTTTTATATTAAGTACAGACACAGTAGTGATCCAGCCAACGTATACAAATGGGGACAGTTTGATTTTGCAAATATTGATTCAAAGTTTGGTTATTTTCTTATTCCGGGTTATTCTAGTGTAGGTACTGTTTCGTATGAAATTATTTCTAAATGTAGACCAATATCGAGTTTTTCAGACACTTCATATCAACAAGAGATATACAGTACTAGTGCTGTAACGAATACTTATAATTATGAAATAACTCAAAATCAACAAGGTGTAGACACACAGTTCTCAGTCAACATGACTAATCAAACCTTAACTCCAGATGGTGTGATTCTTGATGTTTATGGAAATAATACTTCATCATATTGTTATTTAACGGATACTCAAAATAATATTTATTCAACAACATTAAACACCTCTATAAATAATGATTATACTTTTAAATTTATAAACGGTATAAATGGAGAAGAAGTATTTGCTAGTAATTGTTTAAATGATGATTTTAGAACGTATTATGTTAAAGATGTAAACTCCGTAACTCCAACCTACTGTTTTAGTAATTGTAATAATAGTTGTGGCACTTCGAATTTAAACAATGTAAATGTGACTTTTAAAGTCGACATGTCAAACAACCCAAATCCAGGTAAAGTAAATTTAGTTGGAAATTTTAATGGGTATAATATTTTATCAATTCCAATGATATTAACATCTAATAGTATCTATCAAGTAACTATAAGTTTAATACCTAATAGTAATTTGACATATTATTTTATGTATGGAGAGTTTTTTAGAGAAACGCCATCATCTACTTGCACCGTTCCTACTTACAAAAGATTTTTAAGAGTGCCACAAACAAGTACGGTTTTAAATACGGTTTGTTATAATTTATGTAATGCATGTGTTTTGCCTTCTACCGCGGCAATTACTTTTAGAGTAAACATGACAGGGCAAACAGTAAGCGCAAGTGGTGTAAAACTCTCTGGAAATTTTAACAATTGGTCAACAACAGCAAATCCAATGACTAGTATTGGGAATAATATTTATGAAACAACTATAATCTTGAATGGAGACCAATTTATTGAATATAAATTTGTGAATGGTAATGTTTTCGAGACGATTCCAAAAGATTGTTTTTTTACTCAAAACGACAATAGATATGATTATATTCCTAATTATGACAGTTCCTTTTCTACAAAATGTTTTAATAATTGTGGTGAACAGTGTACAATAACTAATCCGATGGTTAATGTAACTTTTAGAGTAAATATGACTGGTCAAATTATAAGCGCAAATGGAGTGAAACTTGCAGGAAGTTTTAATGGTTTTTCATCTACTGCAAACCCTATGATTTCAATAGGAAACAACATATACGAAACCACAATTAGTTTAACTAGTGCTGAAAATATAGTTTATAAATTTGTAAATGGATCAAATTATGAAATTATAACAAATAGTTGTGGTATAGATGATGGTAATGGCAATATAAATAGAAATTTTATAGTAGCCAATACAAATTCCATTTTACCAACTGTATGTTTTAATTCATGTAACACGAATTGTTTAACAAGTCAAAACACAAAAAACATAACCTTTAGGGTTAATATGCGTGGACAAATAGTGAGTCCCAATGGTATGAAACTTGCAGGAAGTTTTAATGGTTTTTCTACTTCTTCAACCCCTATGATAAGTGTTGGGAATGATATTTATGAAGCGACTTTAAACCTAACTTCGGCGACATTAATTACCTATAAGTTTGTAAACGGAACTAATTTCGAGATAATTCCAACAAGTTGTGGATTAAATGATGGAGGAGGAAATTACAACAGGTCTTTAACAGTTCCTTCGTTAGACACGGTTTTAAACACAGTTTGTTATAATTTATGTGATAATAGTTGTTCAACTATTTCAAATAATGTGAATGTTACTTTTAGGGTAAATATGCTAGGTCAAGTTGTTAGCCCCAACGGTGTTAAGCTCGCAGGAAGTTTTAATGGTTTTTCAACAACATCAACACCAATGACAAATGCAGGAAACGGTATTTTTGAAGTAACACTATCATTGCAAAAAGGGACTCAGCAAATTTTCAAGTATGTAAACGGAAATCAGTTTGAACTTGTTGATGCATCTTGCGGTATTCTGGGAAGCCAGTCTACATATGATAGATTTATTGATGTTCCGACTTCTAATAAAATCTTAGAACTAGTTTGTTTTAATTCGTGTGATAATAGTTGCTCCACAAATCCTAAAACAGTAGATGTAGTCTTTAGAGTAAATATGCTAGGTCAAGTTACAAGTCCAAACGGAATAAAACTTGCAGGAAGTTTTAATGGTTTTTCTACCTCTGCAACTCCAATGATTAATGTTGGCAACAATATTTTTGAAGCAACTTTAAAATTAACCTCAGGAACTTTAATCACATATAAGTTTGTAAACGGAAATAACTTTGAAATTATACCAACCAGTTGTGGATTAAATGATGGACTAGGAAACTATAATAGATCATTAAGTGTTCCGGCAATTAATACTGTTTTGAATACGGTTTGTTTTAATTTATGTGATAATAAATGTTCTACAATAACTAATACAGTAAATGTTACATTTAAAGTAGATTTACAGGGACAAATAGTAAGCTCTAGCGGAATTAAATTAGCAGGAAGTTTCAATAGTTTTTCTACGTCTTCAACCCCAATGATTAATATCGGGAATAATATCTATGAAGTTACTTTGCCTTTAATTGTTGGTAGTCAGCAAATTTTTAAATATGTAAACGGAAATCAGTTTGAACTTATTGATTCTGTTTGTGGCCTTTTGGGAGGACAATCGGTTTATGATAGATTTGTAGATGTTCCTGCTACAAATGTTGTTTTAAATTTGGTTTGTTTTAATTCCTGTACATCTTGTCAAGGGCTAGAAACGACTCAGTTTTCTAATCAAAAAATAAAGGTTTATCCAAATCCAGTAAAATCAGGGCAAAAAATCAATATTATTTTACAACAAAATGAAGTAATTAGTTTGTATGATTTTACAGGTAAATTAGTCAATAGTCAGATGGTTAAAGCTGCGAATGCCGTTTTTAATATTCCTGCTGTTAGCCCTGGAGTTTATTTGATGAAATCTAGTAAAGGAAGCAAAAAAATTATTGTTGAGTAAAAACAAACGAATATAGCCAGCTCCTTATTTATAATTAATTTATTGCTTTTTAAATAAAAAGTACTACATTTATTCGATAAAAAAACAAATGAAATTGCTGATTAGAATTTTACTCACTTCCATATTAGTATTAATTATTGCTCACTTTATGCCAGGAGTTGTTGTCGATAGTTTTACAACATCCGTAATCGTGGCGGTAGTATTAAGTTTGCTTAATATTTTTATAAAACCCATTTTAATTTTGTTGACCTTGCCAGTAACGCTAATCACTTTTGGGTTGTTTTTATTGGTAATCAATGCGGTAATTATTCTTTTTTGTACTAATATAGTGGGAGGATTTCACGTAGATACTTTCTTTACAGCGCTGTTTTTCAGTATAATTTTATCCATTTCACAATCGATTATTTTTAAAGTTACGGGTGGCGATAAATAATTAAACAACAATACATTAAAAACTTGGTTGGGTTGCAAAAATGTTCTAATTTTGCAACCCAATTTTATTATGTAAATTAAAGAAGGAAAATGGATATTAAAAGAGTAGCAATTGACAATGTAACCGAGGTAATTGTAATGACAGTTACAAAAATGGAATATCAAGGTCAAGTAAAGAAAAGAATAAACGAAAAAATGCCTTTAGCAACCGTTAAAGGATTTAGAAAAGGAGCAGTGCCTAGAGATCTTGTCGAAAAACAATACGGACGTGCCATAAAAATTGAAGAAGTTAATAAAGTTGTTGAATTGGCTTTAACGAGATACATTCAATCAGAAAGATTAAACTTATTAGGAACACCACTTCCTAAAGTTAATGAGAATTTTTCTTGGGACGAAGAAGATTTGGTTTTTGAATACGAAATAGGTCTAGCTCCAGAGTTTGAATTGAATTTAGAAGCAGAAAATGATATCATAAAGTATGTAATTTCAGCTGACGATAAATTAATTGAAGATCAAGTGATTCGAATTCAAAAACAATTTGGAACACCAATTCCTCAAACTGTTGTCAAAGAATCGCATGATATTTCTGGGATTTTCACTAATGCAGAAAAAGAAATCAATACACCTGCTACATTTTCATTATCTATTTTTAAAGACAAAGCAACTGCAGATAAATTTTTAGGTAAAAAAGTAGGTGATGTAGTTACGGTAAATACTAAAGGGTTGTTTGAAGACGATCATCAATTGATGGATGTTCTAAAAATAAGTCATGATGAGGTTCACGATTTAGCCGTTGATGTTGATTTTACTATTGAAACAATTAACGGAACTGAATTAGCCGAATTAAATCAAGAATTATTTGACAAGCTTTTTGGAGAAGGACAAGTGGCTTCATCAGAAGAATTAAAAAATAAAATTAAAGAAGATGCTGAAAGACAGTTTGCTCAACAAGCAGATCAAAAGTTAATGGCCGATGTGACAGACTTTTTAATTGAAAATACAAAATTCGATTTGCCAGCTGAGTTTTTAAAAAAATGGTTGCAAACCGTTGGTGAGAAAAAATTGTCGCCAGAAGAAGCTGAAGTAGAATACGCAAGATCTGAAAAAGGATTGCGATTTCAATTAATAGAAGGAAAAGCATTAGCGCAAAGCAATATTCAAATTACTTTCGAAGATTTGAAAGCATTTACTTTTAAAGCGATAAAACAACAAATGGCTCAATTTGGTCAAACCAATCCTACTGATCAAGAAGTAGAAAGTATCGTTGCAAGAGTTTTATCGAAACAAGAAGAGGTAAAAAGATTGTCAGACCAAGTAGTTGCGGAGAAAATGTTACAGCTTTTTAAAGAGAAAGCAAATGCTAAAACTAAAGAAGTTTCTTACCAAGAATTTATTGCAGCCTCTTACGGAGAGTAGATTTAAAAAAAATTAGTATATTTGAGCGTCGAATGCCACATTTTGACGCTCAATTTGTTTTTAAAAAAGCTAAAAAGAATAAAATACGATGAACTACGGTAAAGAATTTAAAAAATTTGCTACAAAACACCATGGTGTAAATAACTTGTATTACGATAAACTGGTGCAAGCAATGTCACCAACAGGAATGACTCCTTACATCATAGAAGAACGCCAATTAAATATTTCTCAATTGGATGTTTTTTCGCGTTTAATGATGGATAGAATCATTTTTTTAGGAACAGGAATAGACGATCAAATTGCTAATATTGTTCAGGCACAGCTATTGTTCTTAGAAAGTGCTGATGCATCAAAGGACATTCAAATTTATCTTAATTCTCCTGGAGGTAGCGTTTATGCTGGTTTAGGGATTTATGATACTATGCAATACATCAAACCAGACGTTGCAACGATTTGTACAGGTATGGCAGCTTCTATGGGAGCCGTTTTGTTGTGCGCAGGTGCTGCAGGAAAACGTTCGGCATTGCCACATTCAAGAGTAATGATTCATCAACCATCTGGAGGCGCTCAAGGAGTTGCAACCGATATGGAAATCAATCTTCGTGAAATGTTGAAATTAAAAGATGAATTGTATCATATTATTTCACAACATTCAGGACAAACTTTTGATAAAGTACATAAAGACAGTGAACGCGATTATTGGATGATTGCCGATGAAGCAAAAGAGTACGGAATGATTGACGAAGTTTTAAGACGATAAATTAAAGTTAAAGATAGAAATTAGAGTTACGTTTGCTAACTTCTAACTTCTAACTTCCAACTTCTAACATAAAATAGAATGGCAAAAGAAGTATTAGATTGTTCATTTTGTGGTCGTAAAAAGCCAGAAACCAATCTTTTAATTGCAGGTATAAATGCACATATTTGCGACAAATGCATCGAGCAAGCTCACGGAATTGTTCTTGAGGAATTAAAAACGAACGGTAAATCGAAAATGGTTGCCGACTTAATTTTAAAAAAGCCTCAGGAAATTAGAGCTTTCTTAGATCAATACGTTATTGGTCAAGACCAGACTAAAAAAGTAATGGCCGTTGCAGTTTACAATCACTACAAGCGTTTGATGCAACAACAATTAAATGATGATGTTGATATTGAAAAAAGCAACATAATCATGGTAGGTCAAACAGGAACTGGAAAAACATTGGTAGCAAAAACTATAGCAAGAATGTTAGATGTACCGTTAGCAATTGTTGATGCAACTGTTTTAACCGAAGCTGGCTATGTAGGAGAAGATGTTGAAAGTATTTTAACTCGTTTACTTCAAGCTGCTGATTATGATGTTCATAAAGCGGAAAGAGGAATTGTATTTATTGACGAAATAGACAAAATTGCTCGTAAAAGCGACAATCCATCTATAACCCGTGATGTTTCAGGAGAAGGAGTACAACAAGCTTTACTTAAATTGTTAGAAGGCACTGTTGTAAATGTTCCGCCAAAAGGAGGAAGAAAACATCCCGATCAGAAATTTGTTGAGGTAAATACTAAAGATATTTTATTTATTGCTGGTGGTGCTTTTGATGGTATAGAGCGAATTATTTCTAAACGTTTAAACCGTCAGGCAGTAGGTTACAGCACTTCAAAAAATGTAGATAATATAGACAAGGACAATTTGTTGCAATATATTATCCCTAAAGATATCAAAGATTTTGGTTTAATTCCTGAAATCATAGGTCGTTTACCTGTATTAACTCATATGGATCCTTTAGACAGAGAAACCCTTAGAGCTATTTTAACAGAGCCTAAGAATGCGTTAATCAAACAATACCAAAAATTATTTGCTATGGATGATGTTGATTTTTCCATCACCAATGAAGCTCTAGATTTTATTGTAGACAAAGCATTAGAATATAAACTAGGAGCTAGAGGGTTGCGTTCTTTATGTGAAGCTATTCTAACTGATGCTATGTATGAATTACCAAGTTCGGAAGAGAAAAGCTTGTTAATAGATAAGAATTATGCTGAAGATACTTTAAGCAAAAACTTATTAAAACGATTAGAAATAGCTTCTTAACTTTTTCATTTATCCAAAATATAGGAAAGCCTGTTTGTTTAATCGAGCAGGCTTTTTTTAACTTATTCTTTAAACTTGATTTCCTTAAATTAAAATAAGTCTCCATAGTAATATTCTGAAAAAACTAGAGATATTCTTTTTTATAAACAATAGATTCCCGATTTTTGTCAAGCTTTAACCAAAACAAATTAAAATGGCAGTAGAAGATAAAGAGATTATTTTATTAAAAGTATCTGGTCAGGATAAACCCGGAGTAACCGCAGGTTTAACCTCTATATTGGCAACTTACGATGCTGTTATTTTAGATATTGGTCAAGCTGATATTCACGATACTTTGTCTTTGGGTATTTTATTTGAAGTAAAAGCAGGGTCTAGTTCAGCAGCTGTTTTGAAAGACTTATTATTCAAAGCCTATGAGTTAGGCATCAAGGTTAATTTTATCCCTATCACCATCCCCGACTACGAAATTTGGGTAAAAGGACAACGGAAACAACGTTATATTATCAATATTTTAGGAGAAACGCTGACTGCGGTTCAGTTAGCTGCGGTGACAAAAATTATGTCAGACCAAAATTTGAATATTGATTCTATAATAAGATTGACAGGTAGGGTTTCTGTAGTTGAGAAAGAAGAATATCCTCGTTCTTGCATTCAATTATCTGTAACGGGTAATATAATTGATAAAACAGCAATAAATGCGAGTTTTATGCAAATTTCGGGAGATTTGGATGTCGATATTGCCTTTCAAGAAGACAATATGTACAGAAGAAACAGACGATTAGTGTGTTTTGATATGGATTCTACCTTAATCCAAACTGAAGTAATTGATGAACTTGCAGAATTAGCCGGAGTAGGAGAGCAAGTGCGCGCCATTACAGAATCGGCAATGAATGGCGAAATAGATTTTAGTGAAAGTTTCAAGAAGAGGATGGCTTTACTAGAAGGTCTAAGCGAAGAGGTACTACAAAATGTTGCCGAAAATTTACCTATCACAAAAGGAGCACATCGTTTGATGAAAGCCTTAAAATATTACGGGTATAAAACCGCCATTTTATCTGGAGGTTTTACCTATTTTGGTGAATTTTTACAAAAAGAACTAGGTATTGATTATGTATATGCGAATCAACTGGAAATTATTGATGGTAAATTAACTGGAAAGTATTTAGGAGAAATTGTTGATGGACAGAAAAAAGCCGAATATCTAAAAGCCATAGCAGAAACAGAAGGAATTCATATCAATCAAACTATTGCAGTTGGTGACGGAGCAAATGATTTACCAATGTTGAATTTAGCTGGATTAGGAATTGCTTTTCATGCTAAACCAAAAGTAAAAGAAAGTGCCTCTACTTCAATCTCTAGTTTAGGTCTTGACGGAATTTTATATTTATTAGGCTATCATGACAGACACATCGATATGATGCAAGAAGACTAATTGCAAGAAAATAAAAATGGCTGTTTTCACTAGTGGTGATGCAGCCATTTTCAAACTAAAAACCAATTCAAAACTTATTTTAGCATACCACCACCTTGTTTTACTGTTTGGGTGTCGATATTAGTATTTTCTTTTTCTAATTTTAAGTTCCCAAAATTATAGGTTAATGATATACGAAAGGTTCGGGTATCTTGCTTTTGGTAAAACTTTGTCTGTAAATTAGTAGATGAAACTAATGCATTTATTTCATTACTATTGAATAAATCAAAACAATGCAAACCAATTTTCAAATTTTTATCTAAAAAGTCTCTGTTAAACGAAATGTCAAATTGCTGAATTGGTTTTGTAATTTGATAAATTTCATAGGTTCCTTTTGGAGTTAGAAAAAAAGAAATTGTGTTCTTGATTTCCCATGGCAAAATAAATTGTGCTTGTGCTGAATAATTTATTACAGGTTTCTCTTTAAATTCAAATTGATATCCTTTTGTTGTAAAGTCTACATAATTTAAATTGAAGAAAATATAATTCATTTTATCCATATCATTCATTCTCTTTTTAAATTCTTCTTTTCCTTTCAAGAAAAAATCTAAAGGAACTGGAAAAGAAGCAAAAAAGCTTAATGTATTTATTTCGTCAAATTGCTGAAATGTTTGTTTGCTTACCAATTCTCTCGGGTCTGCATTAAAAATAAAGCGGTTAACATCATTAGCAATAGTATAATTTCCGCCCAATTGCACAAACTGAAATGCAGTAAGCTTTAATTCGAAATTATCAAAAAATGTAGGGTCCAAAAATGGATTTCCTCCGGAAGTATTATACTGGTCAAAGTTTGCAAAATTATTTGGGTCTAATGTATTATAATCAGCTTGCTGGATTTTTTTAGAGTACGAAGCAGAAACATTTACATTTGGATTGATTTCATACAATGCACTCACATTTGGAAAAAAATTAGTGTTTTTGAAATTTACTTCTGTTTTATTTGAATTCTCAACGGCATTTCTATCTACATTAAAATCTTCAAAACGAATACCAGCTGTAAAGTTGAATTTTTTGAATTTTTTTCTTGCTTCGGCATAAAAGGCTAGATTTGTTTCGGTATAATCAAAGTCAATGTTTGAATTTGATGCAGAATTCAGATTGTAAATACCAGAATTATTTACTTTAATCGTATTAAATTTTCCTCCTGTGTTCAATGAAAAATTGATTTTATCAAAAGGAATGGCAAAATCATATTTTAGATAATAATTCTTTAAATCAAAATCTAAATCTCCGTTAAATACTGTTGGCAAGCTATTGTTAAGACCATTGGATGTAGTAATTGGATTTTTATCGAAAAAATTGCTAAAAGCAGTAATGTCTAGTGTTCGTCCAATAGAATCTAATTTAGTTTTGTATTGTAAACTAATTTCGTGATTGTTGTTTTTGTTTTTGGTTAAACCATTGTTGGTAAAGTTTATTCCAGTTCCTATAGTGCTAGACGTTGATGTAGCTCTATCATTAGCCGTATTTAAATTGTAATTAAATAATAAATTAGATTTTTCATTCAATTTATAATTAGTTCCAGTTCTGAAATAAAAATTTCGATTGGTAGTAAGTACGAAATTTTTTTGCAAAAGGTTTTCAGCAGGTTTAAATGAAGTAAAAACTTGGTCGTTTTCGGTTTTATTTTCTCCATCTATATAATTATAGCCAATCATAGTTTGCCAACTCAAGTTTTTTGTTTTACCATTTAATAAAAATTGCGGACTTGGTTTTTGATATTTATTGAAATTATAGTTGATGTTAAAACTAGCATTAATTCCTTTTTTTCGTTTAGTACTAGTGACGATATTTATAACCGAACCACTAGCATTTGCTTCAAATGAAGCGCCAGGATTGTAAATCAGTTCTACTTTTTCGATGGCATTTGCAGGTAATGTTAAAAGATAGTTTTGCAAATCAGTTCCGCTTAAACTGCTTGGAAATCCATCAATGTAAATGGCAACGTTTTTTGCATTTAATGTAATACTTCCAGTAGGAGAAGTGATAACCCCAGGTAATCTTTTTACCGCTTCAAGGCTACTTCCGCTATTAAGCAAAGGATTGTCTTTTACGTTTACAGTAGTTTTATCAGACTCGACTTTTAAATACTGTTTTTTGTTACCGTAAATTTGAACTTCTTCTAAAGTATTTACCTTTTCTTTTGTTTGAGTTGAATCGACTTCAACATTTTTTTTTGGAGTTTCTTGTGCAAAAACAATGGAGCACAAAAATAGCATAGCTGTAAAAAGTAGTGATTTCATTTTTGATTGATTTTGATTGATGATTACCAATCAGACTTTCAAGAACAAAAAATGTTACAGTTAATTTTGGTTTTTTTTAAGAAATTGTTTTTTGGGGCGAATTTATTGTAATCTCTACACATCTTTTGCCTCCTTTTCCACCGCATACTCTTCTTGGCGCACAGGAAGTTACAAAAATTAGAGTAATAATTAAATAAAATAGTTTCATTTTTAACGATTTACAATAAATTACAACTGTTTCAATTGCTCTAAATAATCTCTTTGGTTTGATAATCTAGGAATTTTATGTTGACCGCCTAATTTATTTTGATTTTTTAACCAATCGTAAAATAAATTGGATCTTGCAATATTCAACACCAACGGATTCAAGGTCATGTTATTGTATCGTTTAGCCTCATAATCAGAGTTTAAAGACTGTAAGTTTTCATCCAAAATTTTTTGAAACAAAACGGGATCTTCAGGTTTTTCCTTAAATTCAATCATCCATTCATGAGCCCCTTTTTCCTTATCTTTCATAAAGATAGGAGCAACGGTATAATCGACAATTTCGGTTTTTGTCATTTGACAGGTTTTTGCAATGGCTCTGTCGGTATTTTCTACCATCAATTCTTCTCCAAAAACATTGATGTGATGTTTTGTTCTCCCTGTTACACGAATTTTATACGGATTTAATGAAGTAAATCGTACAGTGTCGCCCACTAAATAACGCCATAATCCTCCGTTTGTAGTAATAACAACCGCATAATTTTTATGTAATTCTACATCAGATAATCTGATGGCTTTTTTATTTGGAGTGTCAAAAACATCCATTGGAATAAATTCATAAAAAATCCCATAATCAAGCATTAATAATAAATCGTTAGAATCATTTAAGTCTTGAATGGCAAAAAAACCTTCGGATGCATTGTATATTTCGTAATATTTAAAATCAGAATTGGGTAATATTTTTTTGTATTGATCACGATACGGGTCAAAGCTTACGCCTCCATGAAAATACACTTCTAAGTTAGGCCAAATTTCAAATATATCATTGTCGCCAGTTTCTTCTAAAATCTTATTTAATAGCACTAGCATCCAAGAAGGCACCCCAGCAAAACTAGTTACATTCTCGTTTTTTGTTTCATTGATAATGGCTGCAATTTTACTTTCCCATTCACTCATTAATGAAACTCTATTGCTTGGCGTGCTACTAAATTCTGCCCAAATTGGCATGTTCTCAATTAATATTGCCGATAAGTCTCCAAAAAAAGTATTGTTGTCTTCATAAATTTGAGAGCTTCCGCCCAAGCGTAAACTTTTACCTAAAAACAATTCTGAATTTTCATTGTTGTTCAAGTACATGCACAATAAATCTTTGCTTCCTTTGTAATGGCAATCTTCTAGAGCTTCGTTACTTACCGGTATAAATTTACTTTTTGCATTGGTTGTACCACTCGATTTGGCAAACCATTTTATGGGAGTACTCCAAAGAATATTTTGCTCGCCTTTTCGAGTTTGCTCTATTAAAGGTTCTAAATCTTCATAGGTTGAAATAGGAACTCTTTCAGTAAATGTTTGATAGGATTTTACAGAATCAAAGTCATAATTTTTACCAATAACTGTGTTTTCCGAAGAACGAATAAGGTTCATCAGCAATTCTTCTTGTACTTCATTTGGATATTTTAAAAACAACTCAATTTGATGAATCCGTTGTTTTAAAACCCACGAAGCAATAGAATTGATTATTGGTAATGGCATTATTAGTTAGGATTTTAGATTTACGATTTAGGATTTGAAAAATTCAATTGCAAATCCATAACTTTACAACATATTCAAAAATAGCAAAATTTTACAATATTCTAACGATTTAGTTCTAAAATCCTAAATCTAAAATCCTAAATTGATAATGACTTACGAAGGCGTACTCACTAAAATGCAAACTGAATTCGGCAATCCAATTCAATATTATTTGGTTTTTGAGAATAGTTTTCTGAATATGAATCAATTATTAAATAAAGAAATCACCATCAATTTTGAAGGGTTCCAATGTTTGAATTGTGGTAAAAAGAAAAAAATTTTCCGACAAGGATTTTGTTACGATTGTTTTTATTCTAGCCCAGCTGTTGGCGATTGGATTATGAAACCCGAATTAAGCACCGCTCATTTGGGTGTTGCCGACAGAGATTTAGACTATGAATCGAAAGTGCAGTTGCAACCTCATATCGTTTATTTGGCTTTGTCTAGCGAGGTTAAAGTTGGCGTAACGAGAAAAACCCAAGTTCCTACTCGTTGGATAGATCAAGGAGCCGAAAAAGCATTGACTATTGTAGAAGTTCCTAATCGATATTTAGCAGGAATTACTGAGGTCGCTTTAAAAAATCATTTTACAGATAAAACCAATTGGAGAAAGATGCTTACTAACGACATTGCTTCGATTGATTTGGTTATAGAAAAACTAAAATTACAAGAATTGCTGCCTAATGAAGTGCAGGATTTTTTCTATTCAGATAAAAATGATTTGTATGAAATGCATTATCCTGTTTTAGAATATCCAAAAAAAATAAATAGTCTGAGTTTAGATAAAACCCCAAATTTCAAAGGAGTTTTAATTGGAATTAAGGGGCAATATCTTATTTTTTATGATGGAACAGTTTTCAATATTAGAAGCTCGGAAGGTTATGTAGTGAGTTTGAGTTTATAAAACAAGCCCTTACAGAGTTTCAAACTCTGTAAGGGTTTAATAAATTAATAAAAAGTGTCCTACTCCTTTTTCTTTTTCCCAAACAAGCCATTCAATAATTCTCCGGCTTTTGCTTTTACATCTTTTTTGATATCAGTTTTAGTGGTATCGCTTTTGGGTTTTGTAGCATTGGTAATTATGCTGCTTAACGTTTCTTTGCCTTTAGCAACTGCTTTTTCTTTTTGTTGTTTTACCAATTGATTGGTTAAATTGGTTACCGCACTTTTCATGTCAGTGGTTACTTTTGGGTTTTTGAAATTACCTGTAAGCATAGCATTAATAGGAACGTTTTCTAATTTTTTAGCATCAGCTGGAGTTAATCTCGCAATCAGATTATTGGCTTCAGTTCCTAAATATTTTGCAGGAACATCAAACTTTAAGTTGTAATTCATAATTTGATCAAAACCGTGTTGCCCGCCAACATTTACATTAATATCTTGGTATTTGATATCAAAAGGTTTTACATTTACTTTTCCGTCTTTAAAGGCAAGAGCCACTTTTACATCTTTTAAATTCAAGTTTTTTAAATCAAAAAATTTAAAATTCTCATTCAACTTAGTTAATACTTCAGAATTATTTGGATTGACAGTGGTAGATAATAATTGTCCTAATAGGTCACCTGAAATAGTGTTTAAATTTGGGGTCATCTCTTTATCATCTAAATTCCCTGAAATTTTTATCGTCGAATTCAGTTTTCCGCTAATAACTCCTGCAATGGGAGCAATCTTTTTTAGCATGTCAAGTTGAGTGAAAGTTTGTTGAATATCAACGGCATTCATTCCTAACTTCATATTAAAAAACGGCACTTTTGCTTTTGTAGAAACATCACCATTAAAAGCGATTTGCCCACCAAAAATGGAAGATTTTACATTTTCTAATGTTACTTTTTGATCTTTTATAATCAATTTTCCCGAAACGTCTTTTAACGTTAGATTATCATACAAAACAGTATTAGCTTTTGCAGTTAGCGAACAATTCAGGAATGGAGGAATTTTTACAGCATCTTTAGGTTTTTCATTCGCCTTTGGAGTTTCGGTAGTCATAAAATCGGCAACTGCAAACTGATTGGATTGCAAATTGAAGTTACCTTTTAATTCTTGTTTTTTAAACATAAATCCGTAAAAATTTTCTAGAATTCCGTTTACTTTCATATCTGTTTTTCCTGTGGTTAAATCTAATTCTTGTAAATTAATTTTAGTATTCGTGAATTGTACTACAGCTTTATTGATATTCATCGCCTTATTGGTTTCATCCACGTATTTGAATCCCGTTAAGGTCATGTTTCCTGAATTTTGCATGTTTTCATATTGATTGGTTTCAACAGATTTCATATCAAATTTCGTTACAATATCAGCCTTTAAAATCCCAGAAAGCGGTACAGTTAGATTTACAGGATAGGCTTTAGAAACATTAGATAAGTTAATAGTCCCTTTCAATTCGGCATTCACTAAAGGGTTTTCAGAGATATTTCTAACATTAGCTTTAGCGTTAAAAACATCTTGGTCAATTTTGAAAGATAGTTTGTTCAGATTAACATAAGTATCATTGAGAAGTCCTGTTTCATTTATAATTTTAGTATCAATTACAATATTTTGAACTGATTTTGGTAAATTAGGATATTGAAAGGAAGCGTTGTTTGAAGCAATAGCTAGATTGAATTTAGGAACCGTTTTTTCTGAAAATAATCCTTTTGCAAAACCAGCAACGGTAAAATCTCCTGAGGTTTTCACCTCTTTTAGGCTTCCAGAATAAGCGGATGGGATTAAACCCAAAAAGTTTTGAAAACTAGAGGTTGGCGTTTTAAATTTTAAATCATATTCTTGCCCGTTTTCCACCATTTGTATAAAGCCATCGAACTCTAGTGGCAATTGATTAATAAGTGCTTTGTTATCTTTAAACGTATATTTGCTTTGGTCTAAATCAATTCCTAAAATAGCATCTAAAGTAAGAGCTATTTTATTCATATAATTAACTTTGTCCATAGATAAAGAAACTTTAGCAGTCGTTTTTGTAATTAAATCGAGTTTTGAAGCAGTAAAATCGCCAGAACCAGAATGGTTTAAACTGTCTATTGTCATTTTTATTTTAGAGTTTTCATCAAAGTATTTGAATCTTAAATTTTCAACTTTATATTCTTTAATTTTTAATGCTAATGGACTGCTTTTTCCTCCTTCTTTTTTATTTTTATCTTTTAAAGCAATGTCAAAATTTCCAACTCCATCTTTGTTGAAAATAATATTTATTAAACCATTTTCTGTAGAAATGTCTTCAATATTCATTGATTCTTCCTTGCCTTTAAACAATTCTTTTATAGACATTTTCAAATTCAATTCGCCTAAAGAAACTAAAGTATCTCCCTCAAAAGGAGCTTTGTTGATAATTAACAATTGGTCAATAGAAACATTTGCTTGCGGAAAACTCTTGAACAAACTCAAATCAGCATCTAAAAAAGATACTTTAGCGTCTACTTTCTCATTTATAGCTTCTGTTATTTTTGCTTTGATTTGATCTTTAAAAAAATATGGAATTGCAAATAAAGAAACGACAATTAAAAGAATAATAATTCCAGTAATTTTTAATATTTTCTTAATCATGATGATGTTTGATTTAGTTCATAATTTGTATTACAAAAATAGCATTTACTAGGTTAGCTCATTGTAATGTTTTCTTAAAATAACAAATCCGTTTAAGAAATTACTTAAACGGATTTATTGTAAGTTGAGACTATTTTATTTTATCGAATGTTTATTTCAAAAGGCATCGCAGCTTGAACTCCTTTTTTAGCTTGAACTTTTCTGATTTGTTCAATGACTTTGTAGTTTTCTTCGCCCACTTCCTCCTTAATAAAACGTTCTTTGGTTTTCATAAATGGAACTCCAAGACTGCCTAGCAGATCTTCAAAACTTTTGTTATATTCTGGGAAATTTTGTGTTTTGTATTCTTTTATTTTTACTAAATCGGCAGTATATTTTATAGCATCATCCATGCCTCCAATTTTGTCTACTAAACCAATTTTAAGGGCATCTGCACCTGTCCAAACCCTACCTTGAGCAATACTGTCAACTTGAGCAAAAGACATTTTCCGACCTTTAGCAACACGATTCACAAAAGTACTATATATTGTTTCTACACTTTCTTGAACAAAGGCTCTGTATTTATCATCTAATGGTTTAAAAATACTATAACCCGCTGCATTTTCGTTAGTATTAACTTGCTCAACATTTATTCCTAAATTTGATGCTACTTTAGTCAAATTTGGTAATATGCCAAAAACTCCAATTGAACCTGTAATAGTATTCTTCTCAGCAAAAATAGCATTGGCATTACAAGCAATATAATAACCACCCGAAGCTGCTAAATTACCCATAGAAACTACAACAGGTTTTACTTTTTTAGTCAATTCTATTTCTCGCCAAATTAAATCAGAGGTCAAGGCACTTCCGCCTGGGGAATCAATTCGCAATACAATAGCTTTAATGTTTTCGTCTTTTCTTGCGTCTTGCAAAGCTCTTCTCATTGATCCTTCTCCTACTAGGTTTACATCACCTTCTCCGCTTCCAATTTCGCCTTGAGCATAAACAATGGCAATTTTATCTGTGGCTGAATTGTCTTTGGTTGTAGTTGCTACACTTTTAGCATATTCTAAAATAGATACGGTATTATAATCTTCGTCTTTTTCTACTTTCAATGTTTTTTTAATAGCGTCGTGATACACATCTTCATAAGCAATGATGTCAACCAACTTAACAGATTTTGCCATTTCTGGAGTTCTCGCTAAAAGTCCGTTTGCAATCTCGTTAAGTTTGGTTACAGGAATATTTCTGCTTTTAGAAATATCTAAAAGAGTGCTGTTCCAAAGTGAATTCAAAAGCGTTGACATTTGTTCTCTATTGGCGTCACTCATTTTATTTTCGAGGAAGGGTTCTACAGCACTTTTAAATTTCCCATGTCGGATAACTTCCATTTTTATGCCATATTTTTCCTGAAAATCTTTAAAAAACATGATTTCAGATGATAGCCCTTTAAATTCCATTTCGCCAACAGGATTCAAATAAATGGTGTTTGCAACAGAGTTTAAATAATATTCCTGTTGACTATAGTTATTGGCATAAGCCATAACGAATTTGCCTGATTTTTTAAAATCATCTAATGCTTTTCGTACCGCTTTTATTTGAGCCATACCTAGATTTGAATTGTCATTCAAAATTGAAATTCCTTTAATGTCATCGTCTGTTTTTGCTGCATTTATGGCATTAATTACATCTGATAATCCGTCGTGCTTGGTTTCATAATAATCAAATTCTTCAAAATTAAATTTTCCAGCATAATCTGTTTTTACTTCTGATAAATCCAATTCAATTACAGAATTACTTTTAATAGTACTAGTTTCGCCATCTCCACCAAATAGGGCAGCTACGAAAATCATTCCGAAGAATAGAATCATAAAAAAAACAAATAAACCAACTATAGTGGCTAAAACATTTCCTAAAAATTTCATAATCGTATTTTTTTCTAAGTTAGTTTCAAAAAGTTCTAAAATGTTACAAATTGTGCGTTAAATAAATTTATTAACACTCGGTACAAATATAGTTTATTCTAAAATTCTTTTAGTTAATTTGTGTTTTATATGGATAATCAAAATATAGTTGTTTTAGCGTTAGGTAGTAACCAAGGAAATCGATTGGAGACGATTGAGTCTGCAATAGAATCAATTCATAATGAAGTTGGTACAGTAATTAAAGTCTCTAAACTCTATGAAACTCCTGCTTGGGGTTTTGATAGCGAGCCATTTTACAATTGTGCTTTAGTCTTGCATTCGTCCCTTTCTGCTGAGGTAATTTTAGCAAAAGTTTTGGCTTTAGAAATAAAATTAGGTAGAATTCGAAGTGAGGATGAAGGATATCAAGCAAGAGTTATAGATATTGATGTTATTGCCTTTAATGAAGATATAATTGCATCTGAAAAACTTAAAGTGCCGCATCCATTAATGCAAGAGCGCATGTTTGTTTTGTTGCCCATGCGAGATTTAAATTTAGATTGGAGACACCCTATTTTGCAAAAATATTTACCTGAATTGCTAAGAGCTTCTGAAGATAAAAGCAATTGTAAGGTTGTTCAAAATTTAGGGTTTCCATTACAAAAAATTCCTCTGCAAAAATTCAATTACATCGCCATTGAAGGAAATATTGGCGCAGGAAAAACCACTTTAGTAACTAAAATTGCTCAAGATTTTAATGCAAAAACAGTTTTAGAGCGTTTTGCAGACAATCCTTTTTTGCCTAAATTTTATGAAGACCAAAACCGGTATGCATTTTCTCTTGAGATGTCTTTTTTAGCAGATAGATTTCAGCAAATATCTGACGATTTAGCGCAGTTCGATTTGTTTAAAGATTTTATAATTGCTGATTATCATATTTTTAAATCGTTAATATTTGCAAAAGTTACCCTTTCAGATGATGAATATCGATTGTATAGAAAACTTTTTGATATTATTTACAAAGAAATGCCAAAGCCCGATTTGTACATTTATTTGTATCAAAATACAGATCGTTTATTAGAAAATATTAAGCAAAGAGGCAGGAGCTATGAACAAGAAATACCTGCTGAATATCTAGAGAAAATAAATAGAGGATATCTAGATTACATTAAATCCCAAAACGATTTAAATGTTTTAATTATTGATGTTTCAGATAGAGATTTTATTAAAAATCAAGAAGATTACGCTTTTATATTAGAGGAAATAAGGAGTAAAACGAATTGATATTTTATCTTTTTAAAGAAAAATGTCCTTTCTTAACAGGAATACTTTCATCTATTTTTGCAATATACCAATAATCATCTGCAGGTAAGGGTTTCCCGTTTAAAGTACCGTCCCATTGTTTATTAGTTACATTCAATTGAGTAATCAGTTTTCCGTATCTGTTGAATATGTCAATTTTAAATGCTGAATAAACTTCTATGTTTTTCACAGTCCAAAAATCATTAGAGCCATCATTATTTGGGGTAAAAAATGCAGGTATTGAAATAATTACAAAACGTTGTGAGTCCTTGCCGCATTTGTTTTTATCTCTAACATATGCTGTGTAAAGACCTCCTTTTTCAAAATTAAAAAGGGGCGAGTCTTGATAGTTTTTTCCGTCAATTGAATATTCAAAATCTCCAATGCCATTAGTAACTATTTTAGCATTAAATTCTGTTACGATTATCTCAGCTATTTTTGGAGCAGTATTTTCAATAATAGTAATGTTCTTTGTTTTGGAACAGTTTTCAGGGGCAGGTGATGTTACAATTACAGAGTAGTTTTTTGATCCATTTGTAAATATAGATTGTGTTTTTTCTCCAGTTGACCAAAGATAGTCCATGTTAGAAACACCAGCATTTATTGGTACTGATCTTCCTTTGCAAATGACTACTGATTCGTCTGAAACATCTGGCAATTGATAAATAGTTATGTTTACAGGAGTTCGTTGTAAACTATTGCATTTTCCGTCTACAGCTTCTGCGTAATAAGTAACGCTTTGTTTGATATTAGGAATAGTGACTTTTGTTCCAATTGCTTCAATCTTAGTACTAGTGGAGCTGCTATACCAGTTTACAGTACCTGCACTTGCACTTGCTTCTAGGTTAATGTCGTTTGTGCCACATAAAGGGATAGGATCGATTGTTGATGTAATAGTGGGAATAGCTATTACATCTACCGTAAAAGGGACTCTTTCAGTACAGCCAAAGTCATAGTAATAGGTGGTTTTTTGAGTGAGTATCGGAGTTGTAAAAGTATTTCCAGTTGCAATTTTCGTACCTCCTGTTTGATTGGTATACCAATCTAAAACTCCTCCTGGAAAGTTAAATGTAGTTGTTAGTGCTTTTTGAGAGCAAATAACCTCATCAGCTTTAAGTGATGGGGTAGTTTGTATGGTAATTGAAGTAGTTGTCGAAATTTCAATTATTGGGTCCCCTGGCATACCTCCATATTCTACTATATAACCTTTTGGCTGATAAGGTCCGCTAGATTCTCCAGCATCAGGTAAATCATTCCACGAGCCAAGAATTCCAACTCCTGGAGCAGTAATATGAGCATAATTTTCAGGTACTCCACCAAATTGATTAGGTTCATTAGTGTTCCAAAAAGCAAAATTAGGTGTAGTTCCATTAACATAGCCATTCCAAAATATTGTTCCTTGTTCTGGTCCTGTAGCCCATTTCCAAACACTCTCATTTTCTTCATCAGTACCTCCAATCCATCCGGTCCCAGCGGCTTGTTTTCCCGCAAATCTAGCTTCTTCGTCACTAGTAATTGTTGCTAAATATCCTTGCAGTCCATAATATGTGCTTGCTGCTGCCGCAACCTTAGCATCATTCCAACGGATGCCTAAATCAGGTATAAATAGATAATAATGGTCTGTTAAAGGAAGATAATTTGCATCGCCAATACTTATAGAAAAAGTCCTACTACCAGAAGGGAAAGAGGATGAGTTAAAATATTCAATATCTTCTATAGCGGCAATAAAATCTATATAGGTTATTTGAGCCCCAGAAGGGCTGTATAATTTTAACTTTCCTGTTGAAATGTCCCAATTTGAAATAATAGTTGGATGCAATCCAGAGAGTTTTAATATGTCTTCACCGAATGTATATCCCGAAGAAATTTGAATGTAAAAAGCATCAGTTCCAGTGTCATCAGGGTCAGTTATTGTAATAGCAGTAACAATTTTTAAATTTGTTTTTGGGCAGTATTTTTGATTGCCAGTTGCCTTGACAATTGGAGCTACATTAGAATAAATAGTATTAGAAATTAAAAACAGTACTATTAAAAACAAAAATAAAATACAGTTTTTCATTATTTTAAAGAGATTTTTTTTTCATAATTTTTTGAAATAGATCCCAAACAACAATTCCTGTGCTTACAGCTATATTTAAAGAATGTTTAGTGCCTAATTGAGGAATTTCTATACAACCATCACATTTTTCAATTGCTTTTTGTGCAACTCCAAACACTTCATTGCCAAAAATTAGTGCATACTTTTTATCAGAGTCAATTTCAAAATCATTCAAAAACATAGCACTTTCTACCTGCTCTATGGCTAAGACCGTAACATTCTCTTTTTTTAATTTTTCAATTACTAATAAAATATCTTCATAATGTTCCCAATTGACAGTTTCTGTAGCTCCCAAAGCTGTTTTATGAATTTCTTTATTTGGAGGGGATGCCGTTATACCGCATAAATAAATTTTTTCTATCAAAAAAGAGTCAGCAGTTCTAAATACAGAACCAATATTATTTAAACTCCTCACATCATCTAATACAATAATTATTGGATTTTTGTTAGCAATTTTAAAATCGTCAATAGATTTTCGATTCAGTTCACTATTTTCTAACTTTCGCATAATCATTAATTGGGAATCTTACAAAAAAGGCTCCCTACTAGGAGCCTTTGATAAATATTTTTAAAATAAATTAGCTTTTTGTAGTAGGCGTTGTGGACGATTTTTCGTCAGCTAAAACGGTACCTTTAATAGTTAATGTTTTAGTAGCTTGTCCTTCAGCATTTGAAGTAACTGTCACAGTTTTAGTAAAAGCACCAACTCTGTCCGTAGCATATTTTACACCAATTCTACCTTTTGCTCCAGGAGCAATTGGCTCTTTAGGTGTTGTAGGAACAGTGCAACCACATGATCCAGTCGCGTTTGTAATTATTAATGGTTTGCTACCATTGTTTGTAAAAACAAATTCTCTATTGCCATCAGCATTATGAGGAATGGTTCCATAGTCAATGGTTTCATTTTCAAAAAGCATTCCAGCTCCTTCTAATTTAGCACCAATCGCAGTAACGGCTTTTGCATCAACAACTTTTTTAGTTTTTGTTATTGGCGCTTTCTTCCCAATAGGTTTTTTTGCTTGCTGAGCATTAGAATTTGCAATGCTAAAAACAGTTAACATTGCTAGTAAGAATATTCTTTTCATTTGTATAGGTTATAAAATTATAAAACAAATCTATACAAATTTTTTAAAACTAATTATAATTTTTTCTTAAAAGATATTTTTTTTTGAGTATCAAGATTTATTCCTTTTAAATTTTTAAATTCGCTGATGCATTTTTTAAGACAATCTAAATAAATTAAATTGGTATCTAAAGAAAAAGAAGTTAAAGAAACTCCATTAATGAAACAGTATAACGAAATCAAAAGGAAATATCCTGATGCTTGTTTGTTGTTTAGAGTTGGAGATTTTTATGAAACTTTTGGAGATGATGCGGTTCGTGCATCTAAAATTTTAGGTATTGTATTAACTAAAAGAGGAGCAGGCTCATCAACCGAGACTGCTTTGGCCGGTTTTCCTCACCATTCTTTGAATACCTATTTACCAAAATTAGTAAAAGCAGGACTAAGAGTAGCTATTTGCGACCAACTTGAAGATCCTAAAATGACTAAAACTATTGTCAAGAGAGGCGTTACGGAGTTAGTTACTCCTGGGGTTTCTATGAATGATGAAGTGTTGCAATCAAAATCTAATAATTTTTTGGCTTCCATTTATTTTGGAAAGAAGATAATTGGAATTTCTTTTCTTGATGTTTCAACTGGTGAGTTTCTAACTGCTCAGGGAAATAGTGAATATATAGACAAGTTATTGCAAAATTTCCAACCAAGCGAAGTACTTGTTCCTAAACAGAATAAAAGTGATTTTAAATCAGTTTTTGGTGAAGATTTTCATAATTTTTATCTTGAAGATTGGGTTTATAAAGAAGATTACGCTTTAGAAACGTTAATGAATCATTTTCAAACCAATTCGCTAAAAGGCTTTGGGATTGAAGAACTTACTGAAGGAATAATTGCATCAGGAGCTGTTTTGTATTATTTGTCAGAAACGCAACATAATAAACGGCAACATATTACATCCATCCAGCGCATTGCTGAAGATGCTTATGTTTGGATGGATCGTTTTACGATACGCAATTTAGAATTGTATCACAGTTATAATCCTAATGCTGTAACCTTATTAGATGTTATTGATAAAACGCTTTCTCCAATGGGAGCAAGGCTTTTGAAACGTTGGTTGGCTTTACCGCTAAAGGATATAAATAAAATAAGAAACCGTCATGAAGTTGTTTCTTATTTAAAAGAGCATCAAGAAGTTTTAAAAAATATTCAACATCAAATCAAGCAAATTTCGGATTTAGAAAGGTTAATTTCTAAAATAGCAACAGGTAAGGTTTCGCCAAGAGAGGTTGTTAATTTGTCGTCTTCTTTAGATGCTATTATTCCTATTAAAAATTTAGCTTTAAATAGCACACAAGAGGCAGTAAAAATTATTGGAGATAGCTTGCATAGTTGTGATTTGTTGCGCGAAAAAATTAAAAACACTTTGAATCAAGAGGCGCCTGTTGCAATTCAAAAAGGGAATGCTATTGCTAGAGGCGTTAATATCGAATTAGATGATTTAAGAGCAATATCAACTTCTGGAAAAGAATATTTAGAAGGAATTGAAAAACGAGAATCTGAAAAAACAGGAATTTCATCTTTAAAAATTTCTTTTAATAATGTTTTTGGTTATTATATAGAAGTTAGAAACACGCATAAAGACAAAGTTCCTGCAGATTGGATACGCAAGCAAACATTGGTAAATGCCGAAAGGTATATTACTGAGGAATTAAAAGAGTATGAAACTAAAATTCTAGGAGCCGAAGAAAAAATCTACAAATTAGAAACTGAAATTTTTGATCAATTGGTTACTTGGATAGCAACATATATAAAACCTGTCCAACTAAACGCTAATTTAATTGCTCAACTGGATTGTCTAACATCGTTTGCTCAATTGGCTATTGAAAACAAATATGTTTGTCCGGTGTTAGATGAGTCGTATGATTTAGATATAAAAAACGGACGTCATCCAGTAATTGAGAAACAGCTTCCGGTAGGAACGCCTTATATTGCAAATGATGTTTTTTTAGATAGAGAAGCCCAACAATTAATAATGATAACTGGACCCAATATGTCTGGTAAGTCAGCTATTTTAAGACAAACGGCACTTATAGTTTTGCTTGCACAAATGGGTAGTTTTGTTCCTGCAGATAGTTTGCAAATGGGAGTAGTAGATAAAATTTTTACTCGTGTAGGAGCAAGCGATAATATTTCGATGGGGGAGTCTACTTTTATGGTCGAAATGAACGAAACGGCTTCTATTTTGAACAATATTTCAGACAGGAGCTTGGTGTTATTAGATGAAATAGGACGTGGCACGAGCACTTATGACGGAATTTCAATAGCATGGGCGATTGCTGAATATTTACATGAACATCCATCAAAACCTAAAACGCTGTTTGCGACTCATTATCATGAGTTAAACGAAATGTCAGAATCATTAGCTAGAATTCAAAATTATAATGTTTCTGTAAAAGAATTAAAAGATACTGTTTTGTTCGTTAGAAAATTAGTAAAAGGAGGAAGTGCACATAGTTTTGGGATTCACGTGGCAAAAATGGCGGGAATGCCACAAACGGTTATATTAAAAGCCCAAAAATTATTAAAAAAATTAGAGAAAGACCATTCTAGTGAGGCATTAAACGGTTTGAAATCATCAAAAGCGGGCTCGAGGAATAAAGACGAACAAGCACAGCATATGCAAATGAGTTTTTTTAATTTAGACGACCCTTTATTAGAAGAAATTAAAGAAGAGATTTTAAATTTAGACATAAATACCTTAACACCAATTGAGGCGATGATGAAACTCAACGAGATTAAAAGAATGCTCACCAAGAAATAAACATTTTACCAGTAAAGAATGGGTTATCAGAAGGTTAAGCAGTGGTGCTGTTTTTTTTATAAAAAACACTTGTAGAATTGAATTAAAGTATTAAATTTGCCCTCGCAATACGGAACAGGTATTAGTAGTTCTTTATAAAAATTGAAATGCGAAAATAGCTCAGTTGGTAGAGCGCGACCTTGCCAAGGTCGAGGTCGCGGGTTCGAGCCCCGTTTTTCGCTCAAACCATATTACTCTAATAGTATTATTTAATTGATTTTTTAAAAATTAACTAAGTATTCTAAATAAGTAAATTGCTCGGATGGTGAAATTGGTAGACACGCTGGACTTAAAATCCAGTGAACAGCAATGTTCGTGCGGGTTCAAGTCCCGCTCTGAGTACAAGAAAGCTTCAAACTTTGTTTGAGGCTTTTTTATTTTTTTGACTGTCCGCTAAGCGGACTAAGAATTCAATAATTGTTCGCTGATGACACAGATTAGACGGATTTTGCTTCGCAAGTTCGATCTTTGATCTCGGGTCGCCGATTATAATATAAAATTAGTATTTATCAGTTTAAATCCGTGTCATTCGTGTACCATTTTCAAAATAGGTATAAGTTACGGACTGTTATATTTATTTTAAACACAATGCAATTTATGGGAGCTTTTGTAATAAGTAAGCGATTTGACGATTATTATAAGTTTGTTTTTACTTCTAGAAAAGGGAAAGCAATTTTTACAAGTTTTCGATATGAATTAAAGTTTGAATGTGAAGAAGGAATTGAATATTTTAAAAACGAAATTGAAACGGTAACATTTGTAAAAGTAAAAACTGCTGGAGGAAAATTTTATTTCAAAATAATGTTAGAAGAAGTTCATTTTGCCACTAGTAGAAAGTATACTACTGAATTGTTGCTTCAAAAAGGAATTTCAGAAATACAGAAGTATGCTAAAAATTCAGAAGTTTTAGATTTCTCCTCAAACGATTTGATTTTTCCTCAACTAGATTTCTTGGAAAGTAAATTATAAAAAAAACCCCGCATTTCGGGGTTTTAAAATTTTTAGAAAAATCTCTAATTATTTTTTTACTTCTTCAGCAGCAGGAGCAGCAGCAGAATCAACTACAGCAGCAGCAGAGTCAACAACAGCAGCAGCAGAATCAACTACAACAGCAGCAGAATCAACTACTTCAGCAGCAGCTTCAGCTGGAGCTTCAGCTTGTTTACAAGATACTACAGTTAATGCAGCAATAACGGCTAAACTTAAAAATACTTTTTTCATCTTACTTAATTATAAAAGGTTAATTATTAATTCGATGCAAAGATATAAATTTTTTAATAGGTAAAAATATTTTTCAATTTTTTTTTCAATTTTATCAATTGCAACTGTCATTTTCTTCACAATTACTATGCCATAGTTAATAAAAGGTTAAAATAAATTTATTTATTTATTTGTTTTAACATTTAAAATACTTAATGTGTTTGATTAATAAGGTTTTATGTGTAAATTATTTTTTTTGTCCTACTATTTTTAGTTCATTTAATAAGTTTTTTGCATTAGCATACTTATCAATTATAAACAATACATAACGAATGTCTACCATAATATTCCTACAAATTTTAGGGTCGTAATATATGTCGCTCATGGTTCCTTCCCAAACTCTATCAAAATTTAAACCTATAAGATTGCCTTTTGCATCTAAAGCGGGACTTCCTGAGTTACCTCCAGTAGTATGATTTGTTGCAATAAAACATACAGGCATTTTGCCTTTTTCTTCATAGATACCATAGTCTTTTGCATTATATAAGTCGATTAGTTTTTTAGGAACATCAAATTCATAATCGCCGGGAATGTATTTCTCTAGCACGCCATCAAGTGTAGTAAAGGGCTCGTAATAAACTGCATCATTGGGTTTATATCCTTTTATTTTTCCGTAAGTTACACGAAAAGTGCTATTAGCATCAGGAAAAACCCTATCTGATTTTGAACTTAATTCTAAAATAGCTTTCATGTAAGTTCTTTGTAATGCTATGTTTTTTAAATTTAATTCGTCATACTTTGGAGCTACTTCAGTAGTGTAAATATCTGACAATGATTTTATTAATAGGTATCCTATGTCATTGTTCATTTTGCTAACCACTGTTTTAGAATCACCGTCTAACAATTCTCTAAAACTAGACAAGGAAGTTAATTTAGAGTTTGAAAAAATATCGTTCGTTAGTTTTGTAGCATCTATATTATTTAATGATATTGGTAAAAACTGTTTTGGAGTTTTTTTTGCGTATAAATCTATCAATTGTTCAAAAACATTTTTATCTACCTCGGCATTATAATCTTTGTAGAAATCTCCAATACCATCAATTAAATTCTTTTTTCTATCGGTAAAAGCTTGTTCACCTTTGTTTTTTAGAATTTGCTCTAATTGATACAATTTATATCCAACAAGTAGTGTTTCGTTATTTCTTAGTACAACTTCAATAAAATAATCTCTTGCCAACGCATAATCTTTTATTGCGGTATAATTTTTTTCGAAATCAGCGAGTAAATTACCATATTCTACTTGCTTTCCAGCTTTTATAACTTTTTGTTGAAATTCTTTTTCAAATTTTTGTTTGGCAGCTACTGCGTTAGCTTTTTTTAAGCCTTTACTTTCTCCCATCCATTTTTTCCAATAATTGGCAACGCTAGCATATTTTGATGCATACTGAATTTTGATGGCTTGATCTTTTCTCATAAAACGATCTTGTACTTTTAAAGCGGCATCACGAATTTCAATTTTGGCGGGGTTCAATGTTTCAATTATTTGATTTACAGCTACTGCAGGTAAATATTCTTGAGTTCGTCCGGGATACCCTAAAACCATAGTAAAATCATTTTCTTTTAATCCTGAAATAGATATTGGGAAGAAATGTTTTGGTTTGTAAGGAACATTAGTTATTGAATAGGGTGCTGGTTTGTTATCTTTATCGGCATAAATTCGAAACAACGAAAAATCTCCAGTGTGTCGTGGCCAAACCCAATTGTCAGTGTCATTTCCGAATTTGCCAATCGCACTTGGTGGCGTTCCTACTAGTCGAATGTCTTTATAGGTTTCGGTAACGAATAAAAGGTATTGATTTCCGTCAAAAAAAGTTCTTATTTTATTTTCCTGCCAGAGTTCTTTTGGTGATGAGTTGTTTAGTGCAGAGATGTTTTCTTGAATTTTCTTTTGTTTTTCGGTTTCGACAGTAAGGTTTAAAACTCCTTCTAAAACTTTAGTTGTTACGTCTTCAATTCGAACTACAAACATTACTTCCATGTCTTTGTTTGGTAATTCGTCTTCCATTTTATAAGCCCAAAAACCATCTTGTAAATAATCGTGTGCTATAGAAGAATGTGTTTGTATGGCATCAAATCCGCAATGATGATTGGTTAATAGCAATCCTTTATCGGATATCATTTCAGCAGTACAGCCACCGTCAAATTGAGGAACGGCATCTTTTAAACTAGAGTTGTTTACAGAATAGATATCTTCGGCAGAAATTTTCATGCCTAATTTTTTCATTTCTTTTTCGTTCATCCCTTGTAATAAAGATGGTATCCACATGCCGCCTTGTTGGGCTTGGACTTGAAAAACAAATAAAATAAGAAGTAGTTTTATGATTCTCATAATTAATATTATATAAAATGTAAAAATTGGGTTTAATTTTTTTTACTGCAAGTTCTTTGTGTTTTCATTAAGAATGAATTTAACAATTTTTCCTGTAGCACCTTTATTCATTTGCACAAAAGTCGAACAAATATTACCTTTTTCAAGTCGTTCATCTTCGTTGTTTATTAGTAAATTAAATGCATCTTCAAGCTCATTTTGATTTGAAATAGAAATGCAACCCTCTTGATGCACTAATGCAGTAGCTTCTGCAAAGTGCGAATAATTTGGCCCAATTACAATAGGAATACCAAAAGTGGCAGGCTCTAAAATATTATGAACACCGGGATTTCCGAAACCGCCACCAACATAAGCAATATCGGCTTCGCTATAAATTTTGGTTAATATTCCAATCGTATCAATAATAAAAACAGTATAATCGGAAAGGTTTTGATTCTCTTTTTCAGAAAACAAAACTGTTTTTCTGCTAATTGCATTTTTTAAATCTTGTATTTGTTCAGATTTAATGTTGTGTGGAGCAATAATAAATTTTAAATTATTAGAAGAGTTTATAAAATTTACCAGCAAATTTTCATCTTTAGGCCACGAACTTCCAACTACAATTGTTAAGGTATTATTTTTGAATTCTGAAATAAAATCCAAGTGATTGTCTTTTTCTAAAATTGAAACTACTCGGTCAAATCGAGTATCTCCAGAAACAGTAACATTTGTTTTTCCTAATCGCGCTAACAATTCTTTTGAACCGGAGTTTTGCACAAAAAAATGATTAAATGCATCTAAAGCTTTTCTGTAAAATCCACCATACCATTTAAAAAACAATTGGTTTTCTCTAAAAATTCCAGAAATTAAATAAGTAGATATTTGAAGTTTTTTTAACTCATTTAAGTAATTGGGCCAATATTCATACTTTATGAAAAACACATAGTCAGGATGCACTAATTGTATAAACTTTTTTGCATTTTCTTTGGTGTCTATTGGTAAATAAACGGTAACATCGGCAACGGTATTGTTTTTACGCACTTCAAAACCAGATGGAGAGAAAAAAGTCAAGACTAATTTATAATTCGGAAATTCTAATTTTAATTTTTCCACTACAGGCAATCCTTGTTCGTATTCGCCCAATGAAGCGGCATGAAACCAAATTGTTTGGTCTGAAGATTTTATTTTTAATGCTAAAGTTTCAAAAACGGTTTTTCGTCCAGTAACGAACTGTTTTATTTTTGGATTAAATAAGGCGATGACTTTTATTGCAAATCCAGCAAAAATCATCAATAAATTGTATAGAAAAAGCATAGTTCGTGAATTGTGTCGCTAAAATACATCTCTTTATAGAATTTCTATTGTTGACAGTCATAAAATTAGTAATTTTGCTTGTTTTTAATTTATAAGCAGATGAAGAAAATCCAAATGGTTGACCTTAAAAGTCAATATGATCATATAAAAGAAGCCGTTAATAGCTCAATTCAGGAGGTTTTAGAAACCAATACCTACATTAATGGCCCTCAAGTTCATCTCTTTCAAAAGAATTTAGAAGAATATCTTGATGTAAAACATGTTATTCCTTGTGCAAATGGTACTGATGCTTTGCAAATTGCCATGATGGGATTAGATTTAAAACCAGGAGACGAAGTCATTACTGCCGATTTTACTTTTGCTGCAACAGTAGAAGTTATTGCGCTACTTCAATTGACACCCGTTTTAGTTGATGTAGATATTGTAAACATGAATATTTCTATAGAAGCGATAAAAAAAGCGATTACACCAAAAACAAAAGCCATTGTGCCAGTACATTTGTTTGGTCGTGCTGCGAATATGGAAGCTATCATGAGAATTGCAAAAGAGCACAATTTATATGTTATTGAAGATAATGCACAAGCAATTGGAGCCAATTGCAAATTTTCTGATGGCACAAAAAAGAAAGCTGGAACTATAGGTCATGTTGGAGCAACTTCTTTTTTTCCTTCTAAAAATTTAGGAGCTTACGGAGACGGTGGAGCCATTTTTACCAATGATGATAACTTAGCTCATAAATTGAGAGGGATTGTAAATCACGGTATGTATGTTCGTTACCATCATGATGTTGTTGGAGTTAATTCACGTTTAGATAGTATTCAGGCTGCGGTATTAAATTCAAAATTACCTCTGTTAGATCAATACAATCTTGCACGACAAAATGCGGCAAGAAAATATACTGCAGCACTAGATGGACATAAAAATATAATTGCACCAAGTATATGTGATATTTGTGATTGCCATGTTTTTCATCAATATACACTTAGAATAAAAGATGCCAATCGAGACGGATTAATGCAACATTTATTAGATAAAGGAATACCTTGTGCAATATACTACCCAATTCCGTTACATTCTCAAAAAGCCTATTTGGATATTCGTTACAAAGAAGAAGATTTCCCAGTAACCAATCAGTTGGTAAAAGAAGTTATTTCTTTACCTATGCATACAGAGCTTGATGACGAGCAAATACAATTTATAACAAACAGCATTTTAGAATATTTAAATTAAAACACAAAAAATGAAGATTTTAGTAACAGGAGGCTTAGGTTTTATTGGTTCACATACTGTAGTCGAACTTCAAAACGAGGGTTTTGAAGTAGTAATAATTGATAATCTTTCTAATTCATCTGAAGATGTTTTAAAAGGGATTGTCGCTATTTCTGGAAAGACACCTATTTTCGAAAAAATGGATTTAAAGATTAAAAATGAAGTTGAAGCATTTTTTAAAAAACATAACGATGTTGCTGGAGTAATACATTTTGCAGCTTCTAAAGCGGTAGGAGAGAGTGTTGAAAATCCGTTGTTGTATTATGAAAATAATATTAACACGTTAGTTTATATTTTACAAGAGTTACAGCAAAAACCTGAAGCTCATTTTATTTTTAGCTCTTCTTGTACCGTTTATGGCGAGGCTGAAAAAATGCCAATTACTGAAGATGCTTCAGTTCAGGTAGCCATGTCTCCGTATGGCAATACAAAGCAAATCGGAGAAGAAATTATCACTGATGTTGCTAAAGTAACAAATGTAAATGCTATTTTATTGCGTTATTTTAATCCGATGGGAGCCCATCCAACTGCTGAAATTGGTGAATTGCCAATAGGTGTTCCTCAAAATTTAGTTCCTTTTATTACCCAAACGGGAATCGGTTTGCGAAAAGAATTGTCTGTTTACGGCGATGATTATCCAACTCCTGATGGGACTTGTATTCGTGATTATATTCATGTTGTTGATTTAGCTAAAGCTCATGTAGTAGCCTTACAGAGATTATTAAACAAAAAGAATGTAGCAAAAGTAGAAACCTTTAATTTAGGAACAGGAACAGGTAGTTCGGTTTTAGAAGTAATTACTGCTTTTGAAAAAGTTAGTGGGCAAAAATTACCCTATAAAATTGTTGGCAGAAGAGATGGAGATATTATTTCGGCTTATGCCAATACAGATAAAGCCAATACAGTTTTAGGATGGAAAGCACAATCTACTCTTGAAGAGGCTTTGGCAAGCGCTTGGAAATGGGAACAGAAAATTAGAAGTTAATACAAAGTACTTAATAATTTAGTTTAAAAAGTAAGACCTCAAATTTTGAGGTCTTACTTTTATTTTTTAATCACTTCTTTTATTTCTTTAATTTTTTGAGTCGCTTCATCTACTTTTAAATTACCTTTAGTAATAACACTATCTAGATCAGATTTTGCTTTTGTTTTAACTGAATCGAGTGCAGTCTCAGCCTTAGTTTTTACAGAATCAACAGCGTTTTTCATCTCTAATGAAAGCGCTTCTTTGGCTTCTTTAAGTTTGTCTTTAGTTTCTTCTTTGCAAGAAACAAGTAGTAAAGCAATGGAGATACTTAAAATGATATTTTTCATATTGAATTTATTTATGCATTAATCGTTTCTACTTCTTTATTAATCTTATTAACTAAACCTGTTAAAACCTTGCCTGGTCCAACTTCTGTAAAACTAGTCGCTCCATCTTGTATCATCTGATTTACAGACTGAGTCCATCGTACAGGAGCAGTTAGTTGAATAATTAGATTTTTCTTTATTTCATTAGGGTCAGAAACTGCACTTGCAGTAACATTCTGATATACAGGACAAATAGGAGTAGAAAAAGTAGTTGCTTCGATAGCCGCTGCTAATTCTTCTCTTGCGGGCTCCATCATTGGAGAGTGAAATGCACCACCAACAGGTAAAATCAAGGCTCGTTTTGCTCCGGCTTCTTTCATTTTTTCACAAGCTGATTCAACTGCTTTATACTCGCCAGAAATAACCAATTGTCCAGGACAATTGTAATTTGCAGCTACAACAACTCCATCTATTGAATCGCAAACTTGTTCAACAACTTCATCTGCTAAGTTTAATACCGCTGCCATAGTTGATGGACTAATCTCACAAGCTTTTTGCATGGCTAAAGCACGCTTAGAAACTAATTTTAATCCGTCTTCAAAAGACAAAGCTCCATTAGCAACCAAAGCTGAAAATTCTCCTAATGAGTGTCCGGCAACCATTTCTGGTTTAAAATCATCTAAAGTTTTAGCTAAGATTACTGAATGTAAAAAAACGGCTGGCTGTGTTACTTTAGTTTCTTTCAATTCTTCAGCGGTGCCTCTAAACATGATATCAGTGATTCTAAATCCTAATATTTCATTAGCCTTTTCGAACAATTCTTTTGCTAAAGATGAGTTTTCGTATAATTCTTTGCCCATTCCTGAAAATTGTGCGCCTTGACCCGGAAAAATATATGCTTTCATTAATTTGATTTTAAAAATTTAAAAATGTTAAAAACAGTTTACAAAAGTAGTAAATGTAACAATTAATTAAAATTAAAAAATGTTATGGTATGCCTTAATTTATTTTAGAATTCTATAGCATTTATTATTTCATTTAATTGATTTTTAAACTCATTATTAATGATTCCTTTTTCAGCCTCAAAATTTTGATGAAAACTTGGTAAAGAGAAACTGCCTTTTACGATAGCTCCTTGAAAAGGGAATCTGTTTTTTACAATTTCTAAAACTGTTGCCCCACCTCTTGGACCAGGCGAAGTAGACAACAACAGCGTTGGTTTTTCTTGAAACGTTTTAGCATTAATTCTAGAGCTCCAATCGAAAATATTTTTAAATGCTGCGGAATATGAACCATTATGTTCAGCAAAAGAAATAACAATTAAATCGGCACTTCCAATTTTAGTAAAGAAATCATGAGCCAATTGCGGGATGCCACTTTCTTTTTCTTTGTCTACTGAGAAAATAGGCATTTCATAATCATTTAAATCTAAAACTTCTACGGTAGCACTTTTAAATAAGTTTGCTGCATAAATGGCCAATTGTTTGTTTATTGAAGTTTTACTAGATGAAGCACCGAAAGCGATAATTTTTTTCATTTATTTACTTTTATAATAGGTTATTATTCCATAGGAATTTCCATCAATAAAAACTTTGCATCAGTTGAAGCTTTTATTTCTAAATTTTGAAAATCTGTAATTCCTAAACCGTCACGCGTTTCTAATTCCTGACCGTCTACAGTTATATTTCCCGAAATTACAAAGACATACATTCCGTTTCCAGCTTTTTTTAATTCGTATGTTTTAGAAAAGCCTTTATCAAAATCAGCTAAATGAAACCAAGCATCTTGATGAATCCAAACACCTTCATCATCTGCATTTGGAGAAAGAATTTGTGCAAAATTATTTTTTTGTTCTCTTACATTTAACTTTATTTGTTGGTATCTAGGGGCTACATTTCTAGTTTTTGGAAATAACCATATTTGAAACAATTTAGTATGTCTATCATGATTCGGATTAAATTCGCTGTGTTGAATTCCAGTTCCTGCACTCATTACTTGAACTTCACCTGTTTTTATAGTTTCGATGTTTCCCATGCTGTCTTTATGTGCTAAATCGCCCTCTAAAGGAATGGTAATAATTTCCATATTGTCATGGGGATGCGTTCCAAAGCCCATGCCTGCAGCAACAGTATCGTCGTTTAAAACTCGTAAAGTACCAAACTGAACTCTTTCTGGATTGTACCAACTGGCAAAACTAAAACTATGATACGCGTTTAACCAGCCATGATTGGCATGGCCTCTGGTATTTGCTTTATGTAAAACTGTATTTTTCATATAAAATAAATTTAGTAATTATTGTGATACAAATTTATAACTGATATATTCGAAAGTCGCTTAATGTAGATTAAGAAATTATTTTCGCAAGATTTTACTTTTCATCTTACTAAAAAACTCGGGGGTTACGCCTATATAGGAAGCAATTTGCTTTTGAGGAACTTTTTGAATCAGGCTTGGGTATTTTTTACAAAATTTTTCGAAGCGTTCTTCTGCAGATAAACTTAAATTATCCATCAATCGTTCTTGATTTGAAACCAACGAATTTTCGGTTAATATTCTAAAAAAGCGTTCTAGTTTAGGAATTTCGATAAACAGTTGTTCTTGGTTTTCTTTTGATAACAAAACGACTTCGGCATCTTCCAATACTTCAATAAATAAATTACCTGGTTTTTGCGATATCAGGCTATACATGTCACCAATCCACCAACCTTCACAGGCAAAATGCAAAACATGTTCTACAATATTATCATTAATATTAAAACTTCGTAATAATCCGTTGTTGACAAAATAAGAATGTTTGCAAATTTCTCCAGAATGAAGTATAATGGTTTTGGCTTTGTAGTTTAGAATTTGGGTTTTAGACAGAAATAAGAACTCTTCTTCTTGGGTTAAAGAAATGTGTTTTGAAATGTTTTGAATAATCAAGCTCATATTTCAAAAATACAATAAAAGTTTGTGAAATGTGAGCATAAAAAACGATCTTGATATTTATTTCAAGACCGTAATTTTTTAATGATTGTGACCTCTGTGGTCATCGTGATCTTCTACAGGAAGCAATTTGAATGATGTTGCAACAAAACGGTCGTTTTTTACTTCACCAACAACTTCGGCTTTTCTTATCGTAGAACAAAAACCATCTTTTGCATGTGCATCTCCATGATTATCTAAGGTTGTTCCGTCAACAAAATAGGATTTACCATCAATACGCGTGGCTAAATCACATCCCTTTTTGCCTTTCATCCCAAATTGACATTGTCCACAAGAAACCTCAACAATTTGAGTTTCTATTGGTTTTTTAACATCTTGAGCATTTATAAAATGAAAAGATAAAACGAATACTAGTGTAATTATTGTTTTCATGATTAAAAAGATTAAAAAAAGCCTCAAGATTTCCTGAGGCTTTGGGTTTATACTAATATTTCTGAATTTGTTACGGCTTCTTTTATTCTTCGTAAAGCTTCTTTCAATAGATCATCGCTTGTGGCGTATGAAAAACGGATACAATCTGGATTTCCAAATGCATCACCAGTTACAGTAGCTACATTAGCTTCTGCTAATAAATACATAGAAAAGTCATTCGCATCTTTAATAAAAGTTCCTTTTAGTGTTTTACCGAAGAAAGATGAAACGTCCGGAAAAACGTAGAAAGCACCTTCTGGAACGTTTATCTTAATTCCAGGAATATCTTTTAATAATCCTACTACTAAATCTCTACGACTGTGAAAAGCATCAACCATATGTTTCAATACTGATGGGTCAGCATCTACAGCAGTAATAGTAGCGCGTTGGGCAATACTATTGGCGCCACTTGTTACTTGACCTTGAATTTTTGTACAGGCTTTTGCGATAAATTCAGGAGCTCCAATGTATCCAATTCTCCATCCTGTCATAGCAAATGCTTTTGCAACTCCATTTACGGTAATGGTTCTTTCTAGCATTCCTGGAATAGATCCGATGCTGCAAAAAGTTCCTGAGAAATTGATATGTTCGTAAATTTCATCTGCAACAACATAAATGTTTGGATATTTCTCTAATACTTTTGCCAACGCTGTTAATTCTTCTCTATTGTAAACAGATCCACTTGGGTTACAAGGTGAACTGAACCACATCATTTTTGTTTTTGGAGTAATTGCAGCTTCTAATTGCTCTGGAGTAATTTTAAAATCAGTATCTACAGAAGTTGGTACTTCTACAGGAACTCCTCCTGATAATTTTACGATTTCGAAATAAGAAACCCAGTAAGGTGCTGGCAAAATTACTTCGTCGCCGTCGTTTAACATTACTTGTGCAATGTTGTATAAAGATTGTTTTGCTCCTGTAGAAACTACAATTTGAGATGGTTTGTAGTCTAGTCCGTTGTCTCTTTTGAATTTTCTGCAAATAGCTTCTTTCAATTCTGCATATCCTTCTACTGGAGAATATGTGCTGTAATTTTCGTCAATAGCTTTTTTTGCAGCTTCTTTAATGAAATCAGGCGTATTGAAATCGGGTTCGCCCAAACTTAAACTTATAATGTCTTTTCCTTGTGCTTTTAATTCTCTGGCTAAAGCAGCCATGGCTAATGTTTGTGATGTAGCTAGATTGTTAATTCTATCTGATAATGGATTCATTTTAAATAAATTTATGTGCTTAATTATGAGGTTAATTCTGGTTTTAGTCCTAAATCTTTTAAATGTTTAAAATGTGCAATTACGGCACTTCTCATTGTTTTGTATTCATGATAAGGTAAATTGCAATCTTGAGCTGTTTCTTTTACAAATTGTGCTATTTTGCTATAATGAATATGACTAATATTTGGAAACAAATGATGCTCAATTTGGTGATTTAAGCCTCCAGTATACCAATTTACGATCCAATTTTTTGGAGCAAAATTAACGGTGGTAAACAATTGATGTATAGCCCATGTGTTTTCTATTTCTCCAGATTCATTAGGTTGCGGATTTACTGTTTCATCTACAATATGCGCCAACTGAAAAACTATGCTTAAAATTAATCCTGCGGTGTAGTGCATGACAAAAAATCCAATTAAAACTTTCCACCATATAACACCTAAAATTATTGGAAGTACAATCCAAACCGAAAAATAAATAATTTTTGTAATTACTAGAGTTGTCCAAAGTATTTTTGGTTTTTTAGCTTCACCATATGAAAGGTTTCTTTTTAAATACGCTTTCATTTGTTTAAAATCGGTAGTCAAACACCAATTGAAGGTCAATAAACCATAAAGAAAAACAGAATAATAGTGTTGGAATTTATGAAAGCTATACCATTTTGCATTTTTGGTAAATCGAATGACACGACCAGCATCTAAGTCTTCGTCATGGCCAGGAATATTAGTATAAGTATGGTGTAAAACATTATGTTGAACTTGCCAATTGTATACATTACCCGCTAAAATATAAATGGTTCCCCCCATGAATTTATTAATCCAGTTTTTATTAGAGTATGAACCATGATTGCCATCATGCATTACATTCATTCCAATTCCTGCCATTCCAATTCCAATAACAATTGAAAGAACAAAAAACAACCAAAAAGGCATGTCAGTCAATGTTATGATTAAAAAATAAGGGGTCAAAAAAACTGTAAAAAGTATAATTGTTTTTAAATGCAATCTCCAATTTCCTGTTTTTTGGATATTGTTTTCTTTGAAGTAATTATTGACTTTAGTATTTAAAGTTCTAAAAAACTTTAGGTTATCTTGCTTTGCAAAATTTGGGGTGGTATTATTCATATTTTTTATATAAAAAGACAAAGGTAATTATTATAAATTTTTGTTTGCCAAAATTGATATAAATATTTCAACTCTAAAGTATTACTTTTGTTAAAAAAATAAAGAATGGAAGAAATTCTTAAGTGTTTTCCCGAAATTACGGATGTTCAGAAAGAACAATTTGAAAGATTATCTAATTTATATCAAGATTGGAACGCGAAAATTAATGTAATTTCACGAAAAGATATTGATCAGTTGTATACGAAACACGTACTTCATTCGTTGGCTATAGCTAAAATTCAAAAGTTTGAACCAGGAACATACATCTTAGATGTGGGAACAGGAGGAGGCTTTCCGGGTATTCCGTTAGCGATTTTATTTCCAGAAACAAGATTTTATTTGATAGATGTGATTCTGAAAAAAATAAATATAGTAAAAGCTGTTGTAGAAGCTTTAGAATTGAAAAACGTTAAAGCAGAACAAATTCGTGCCGAAAATGTGAAAGGTGATTTTGACTTTATTGTTAGTCGCGCCGTCACTAATATGCCTGATTTTGTTTCTTGGATAAAAGATAAAATCAAAAAACAACAAAAACACGAGTTGAAAAATGGTATACTTTACTTAAAAGGGGGCGATTTAACTGAAGAGTTGAAGCTTTTCCCTAACGCCATCGAATACAATATTTCGGAATTTTTTGATGCCGAATTTTTTGAAACGAAAAAAGTAGTGTATTTGCCTTTGAAATTTAAAACTTAAACAATAAAAAATTTATTTTTTGATTATTTTTCGAACTTGAGAACCTTTATCAGTATTGAAAGTAACAAAATATACGCCTCTTTGTAAATGGGCTAGATTTATAACGTTTCTTATAACATTACTTTCTAATATTACTCTAGCATGTATATCAGATATGTTTATAGAGTTTATTTTAAGATTGGTGGTAAAATTCAAAACATCTTCAATTGGATTCGGAATTATTTGTATGGAACTTGATTGTAATGTGTTTTCATTAGTTCCTAATAGCATCGTGACAAACCTCTCGATTTGTGTTGAGGTTTGATTAATACCCAGTAAAGGAACACTTACAGTTACGGTAGTGTTTCTGAATACAAGACTATTGGACCCATTCGTGGCGTCATAATAATTATAAGTGGTTTGTGTCGCGGTTCCTACGTTGGTTAATATGCCATAATTTAAAGAAATGTTTTGCACTGTTTTTAACCGAGATACAGCATTATTAAAAGGACCATTTCCAGTATCATTCAAATTAAGTGTTCCGTACGATTCAAAAGATGTCGTAATTGTACCGGTAAAAGTTCCTAAATACATACCGTAAATATAAGTTCCAGCAGTTGTATCAGTATTTGAATAGCCGTAATTTAACGGAAAATTACCTATTGTTGCATTATTAGTTATATAATTTAATTCTAAATCGTTATTTTTTAAACCCGTAATTGATAGTGCATTAGCTGCTTTTGAGTAATAAATTTTGGATGTGGCATTAGCTACTATTGTTGTACTTTTAGGATAAGTAGTTATTTCAGAAGCTGTAGGAGATGAAATATAATCAATAGATTCTCCAACTTTAGTTAGTTGATTAAAATCCCAAACTAAATTTGCGCCTGAAGCAGTTTGGTCAAGTGGAACGCTTGAGGTTACTATGTCATAAACAGACGGGTCTGTAGCTCCAGTAAAATAAGTACTAATAGGAACTTGAGCATAACTTAAAGTTGAAAAAAAGACAAGTAAAAGAAGTAATTTTAGATTCATAATTTAAGCCATTAAAAGGAAACCAAATATACAAAAGAATATGTGTGTTTTATACTTTAAAAAAAAGCTCAATTTTTAAGTTGAACTTTCTACAAAAAAATATTTTTATTCTCCTAAAAAAGGATACCTATAATCTTCGGGTGTAACAAAAGTTTCTTTGATTGTTCTTGGAGAAACCCAACGTAATAAGTTTAGTGCCGAACCCGCTTTGTCATTGGTCCCTGAAGCTCTTGCACCTCCAAAAGGTTGCATTCCTACCACAGCTCCTGTTGGTTTATCATTTACATAGAGATTTCCTGCAGCATTTTGCAAGGTAATTGTAGCTTCCTCAATAGCATATCGATCTTGACTAAAAATAGCTCCTGTTAAAGCGTATTCTGAAGTGTTATCTATGAGTTGTAAAGTTTCTGCCCATTTAGCATCTTCATATACATAAATGGTAACTATTGGGCCAAACAATTCTGTTTCCATTGTAGTGTATTTTGGATTTGTAGTCACAATAACTGTTGGTTCAATAAAATAGCCAACAGATTTATCATAATTACCTCCAACAATAATTTCAGCATCAGAATCTGCTTTTGCTTGATCAATATATTTTGCTAATTTATCAAACGACCCCTCATGAATAACGGCAGTAATAAAATTACCAAAATCTTCTGGAGAGCCCATCTTTAATGATTTTACATCAAAAATTAATTGTGATTTCACCTCATTCCATAAACTTTGAGGAATGTAAGTTCTAGAAGCTGCGGAGCATTTTTGACCTTGAAATTCAAATGCACCACGAACAATACCTGTAACTACTTGTTTTACATTCGCACTTTGATGCGCAACAATAAAATCTTTTCCGCCAGTTTCGCCTACGATTCTAGGATAGGTTTTATAATGATGAATATTGGTTCCAATGGTTTTCCAGATGTCTTTGAAAACATGTGTAGAACCCGTAAAATGAACACCTGCAAAATCACGACTTGCAAAAACGGTATCGCTAATCATTTGGGCATCTCCAAAAACAACATTTATAACGCCATCTGGAACACCAGCTTCTTTGAAAACATCAATAATAATTTTTGCCGAAAAAACTTGGCTGTCACTTGGTTTCCAAATCACAACATTGCCCATCATAGCTGCGCTTGCAGGTAAATTTGCAGCAATGGCCGTAAAATTAAAAGGCGTAATCGCATATACAAAACCTTCTAACGGACGGTATTCTAAACGATTCCAAACCAAAGAATCTGATTTTGGTTGGTCGTTATAAATTTGTGTCATGAATTCTACATTATAACGTAAAAAGTCAATCAATTCGCATGAAGCGTCTATTTCTGCTTGGTATATGTTTTTAGATTGCGCAATCATTGTTGCGGCGTTTATTTTAGCTCTGTAAGGGCCAGCAATTAATTCGGCAGCTTTTAAGAAAATGGCCGCTCGTTGTTCCCAAGCCAAATTTGCCCATTTTGTTTTTGCTTCAAGAGCATTTGCAATGGCGCTTTCTATATGTGATTTTTCTGCAATATGATAGGTTCCAACGATGTGTTTGTGATCGTGCGGCGCAGTCATGTTTCTGGTATTACCAGTTCTTATCTGTTCGCTACCAATATAGAGAGGCACTTCGATTTTAGAATTCCACATTTCTTTGTAAGCCGCAAGAACATTTGCTTTTTCTGTAGAATTTGGAGCATACGATTTTACAGGTTCGTTAACTGCTTTTGGTACATGAAAAAATCCTTTTAGCATATTTTTAAATTAAAATATTTGTTGAGGTTACCCTTTTAAATAATATTGTATCTATAAGACTAAACAAAAGTACAAAGGATATTTTGATAATTTGAAAATGAAATCGCGATTATACGAAACATTTCCTTTTTAAATTAAAATTTTGTAGCTCTTTAATGAAATTAATTCAATGCAAAAGGGGCACTCAATTTAAAAGAAGGAACTATAACTTTAAAATTTTTAGTGGTGGTAAAATTTACCATATTAAAATGACCTTTCATAGAGCCAAAAGGAGAGGAAAGCAAGCAACCTGAACTGTAAGTATGAGATTCTCCAGATTTTAGAACGGGTTTTTTTCCTATTACTCCTTCGCCATCTACAATTTCTATGTTGTTTAGAGAATCGAAAATTTCCCAATGACGAGAAATGAGTTGTACAGAATCTTTTCCTTGATTTTCGATAGTAATTTCATAACTAAAGGCAAAATGAATTTTGTGATTCTTGAAGTATGTTCCTTCAAAAGTCGTTAAAACTGAAATTTTTATTCCTCTTGTTATTTGCGAAACCATTGTAATATGCTATTTATCAGCACAAATTTACGAAAATTACTTTTCAAAATCTAAATTCTAGATTAAATTTATGAATTGATTAATTTATAATGTTTATGGACGATGCTGAACCTTTTCCAATTACGCGATCATAGCGTTGATTGTTTTCTCTATAGTAAACAATAACAGAATAGTTGCTTTCTGTTTGAAAATAATTTCCATCTAAAGCATTTTCGGCATCAACTTTACCATTTTTATCAGCAATAACATATTCATAATTGGTAAAGCCTTGTTTTATCATAATTGCTTTTTCATAAATACCCTTAGTTTCATTATAGTCCATTTTGTATTCAGGAATTAGCGCAAAATTGTTGAACATTCCACTAACATAAATATCATCTTTGCCATAATAGGAAGGGGCAGAGAGACTGAAGAATATCCATGCATAATCAGCTTCTATCTCATTATTTTCAGCATTTATGTTTTTTACAATAAAATTACCATTAGCGTCTGGAAAAAAGGTATATGGGTTTTTACCTCTTGCATTATTTGTATATAGATAGGCGTTGTAGGTTCCTCCTCCAGATTCAATACGTCCTATGCTGTTATTAGCGCCTCTGATATCTTTGTTTTCAAAAAACAAATACTCATTTCCAGCCCAAAATTGGGTTTCAGTATCATATTTGTAAATTAGGTCGTTGCCAATAGTATACATAGGTTTTACATCAGTAATTGCATTACTAAATTTGCCGTTTTGAAGCAATAACACTTTTACGTTTTTTATTGGACTTTGGAAAACAATATCTGTTGATTTTATAGCGAAATCAAGATTGTGTTTTGCATTTACATCTTTTACATTTCTAGCCACTTTTACTTGCAAGGGTACAGAAACTAAATCTTCATACAAAATAAATTTTCTTGAAAATACTACCTCACGTTCTTCGTTTAGAATTTTTATCATATAATTTCCACTCACTAATAAACTAGTGTTTTTATTTGGAAACTGTATTCTGTAATGGGAATAGAGTTGAAGTGTATTGAATGAATTTACGTAGTCTTGTATTCTAATTTCATCAAAACCTCTCAAATATTCATTTATTGAAAGTTGTGATGGTTTCCAATCATAATCACAATGCACAAATTTGTAGTAATAATTAGCTTCATTACCGTATAAGTCGTCAAATTGCAACTGAAATGAATCGCCTAATTTAAATATTGGAATAGTGTTTTGTGCGTTTTGAACAAAGGAAATTGTTTTAATGTTATAAGGAGCAACAACTTCTTTTTCGATTTGTCCAAAAGTTACATTAAAAAAAAAGGATACGATTAAAGTTATTTTTAAGTTATTCATCATATATAAATGATATTATGAACTGTAAATATAACAATAAATATGCCTAAAAAAAATTGACTTTTTGAAATTTTATTATCTCTAAAATTATTTTTTAAAACAAACAGGGATAATTTCTCCTTTTGCCAAACAATATTTATCGACCAATTCAGGGTTTATTTTTTTGGTATAATCTTCTTCTACAACGGTAAAACCTATACTTCTTAACTTGTCAAAATAGTCTAGGCCATATATTCGAACGTGATCGTATTGTCCAAATATTTTAGAACGCTCTTTCTGATCAGTAATAGTGTCATCTGAAAAAGTAGTAGTTCTTGTTAAGTCTTGCGGGATTTGAAAAACCCCCATTCCGCCAGGTTTTAAAACTCTGAACAATTCTTCCATTGCTTTAGTATCATCTGGAATGTGTTCTAAAACATGATTGCAAAAAATAATATCGTATGAATTATCGTCAAAAGGCAAATTACAAATGTCAGCTTTGACGTCAGCTAAAGGCGATAATAAATCGGTTGTGGTGTAGTCTAAGTTTTCCTGATTTCGGAATATTTTATAGAAAGCTTGCTCAGGAGCAAAATGCAACACTTTCTTTTTCGTTTTTGAAGTAAAAAAATCGGTTTCAGTTTTTAAATAAAGCCAAAGTAAACGATGCCTTTCAAGCGATAATGTACTTGGAGAAAGCACATTGTTTCTTTGTGTACCATAACCATAGGGTAAAAATTGACTAAAACTTTTACCGTCTATAGGATCGGTATATTTGTTTCCTTTAAGTATAAATGCAAGAATTGGACGTGCAATATAACTCAACCGGATTAATAGTGGACGAGGAATGGTATTGAGAATAAATTTGAAAATATTTTTCATGGTATTGAAATGAATATTAAATAACTAATGGCACTTTTCTAAACTCATCTTCTTCATTGCTTTCAATTCCTAGCGCTTTGTAGATATAAGCAAAAGTCGATAAAATTTCTGGCTTACCATCAATTATTGCAACATCATGTTCAAAATGCGCACTTGGTTTTCCGTCTGCGGTAAGTATAGTCCACCCGTCTTTTAGTTGTTTAATATTTCGAGTTCCCATGTTTATCATGGGTTCGATTGCAACTACCATTCCTTCAACAAAAAGTTTACCTCTCCCTCTTTTTCCATAATTTGGCATTTCAGGATCTTCATGCATTTTTTGTCCTAAACCGTGGCCTACTAATTCTCGAACCACGCCATAACCATGACTTTCGGTATATTTTTGAATTGCATTGCCTACATCTTCTACACGATTTCCTGCTTTAAATTCTCGAATACCAACATATAAACTTTCTTTGGTTACTTTGAGAAGCTTTTTAGTTTCTTCAGCGACTTCTCCTATTTCAAATGAATAGGCATGATCGCCATGAAAACCATTTTTAAAAGCGCCGCAATCAACTGAGATTACATCTCCGCTTTCTAAAGGCTTGTCGTTTGGAATTCCGTGTACTACTTGTGCATTCGGACTCATACAAAGCGAGTTCGGGAAACCGTATAAACCTAAAAAGCTAGGTACGGCACCATGATCTCTAATAAATTCTTCAGCAAGTTTGTCAAGATATAAAGTAGAAACACCAGGTTTAATCTCGCTGGCAATCATTCCCAAAGTTTTTGAAACAATTAAAGCGCTTTCTCGCATTAACTCTATTTGCTCTCGTGTTTTCTGAATAATCATAATTGCATTTTACAAGCGGCAAAAGTAACCATTTTATATCATTTAATCTGGATTTGCCATGATTTTAAACAACTCTGAATTTGAAATATAGAATCGATTTTCTATGGCTATTTCAGATAGTTTTGAGGAAACTAAATTATTTTCTCTAGTATTGATTAAAAAAAGTGAACTTTCCCCAAAATTAAAAAGACGTTCTTCGGAGCTTAACATTATTGAATTGTCATTAACCAATTGTTTTACAAAATTTCTTTGTTTAACAAGTGATTGTATTTCGAATTTTTGGGCATTTATTTTGTTGTTCAATTGCACTCTTTCTAAATCTAAAGTAAATTGAGTTTCTTGAACTTTAAATTTAGCTATTTTTAGACTTCCTCTTTCCTTTCTTAAAAACAAAGGAAAATAAAAGTTCAGGCCTATTTTATAATTTTCAAACCGATAATCATCAAAATAACTAGGTTCTGATAAATACGAATAGCCAACATCTATTTTTGGTAATAGCATATTAGCTTTAAGTTTTCTGTCTACATTTAGAATGTCTATTTTGCTTTGTAATGCATTAATTTTAGGATGGTTTTCGATTGAAAAATCACTGTTCAGCAAATCATTAGTTCGTAATGTTTCTTGTATAGTATTGTCTAAGAGTAATTCTGGTATAATTCCGTCCGAAAGTTCTAAGGGGATGTTATTTTCGAGCCACAAAAAATTAGAAAGTTCTAATTTAGCTTTAGTTAACTTTAAATTAGAATCTTCTAAACTTAGTAGCCTGTTTTTTACAATAATTCCTGCTTCAACACTATCAATTGCAGGTTTGTCACCTTCTCTAATTAAAGACTGAATCCCTTTAAACCGAATTTCAGCATTTTTTGTAAAAGTTTCATATAATTTTAGTTCATTATAGGTTCTTTTCCAATTAAAATAAGCTACTGATGCGTCATACAATACTGCTATAGCCTGAAGTTTTCTTTCAGCATCGCTCAAACGGATTTGCATTTTTGCTTTTCGTAAATCGGCCATACGTTGATTGATCCACAAACCTTGACCTAACGGTACTGCAATTCCTAATGAGGTTAGCCCTTGATTTGGAACGGTATTTTCAGGACTTAAAAAAACGCCTTCGTTGTTGTCAAATCCTGCTTTAATTTCTACTCCATACCATGTTGGAATTTTGAAACTACTATTTAAAATTGAAAAATACTCACTTTGTTTGAATTGTTTTTGGCTAAAATCAACTTCAATTTTTGGATCAAAACCACCACGAGCCATCATCAAATTAGCTTGTGCTTTATTAACTTCTAAATTTGCATTTTTTACTAAAGGATGGTATTTTTTTACAAATCCTAAATATTCATTATAGCTCAATTCTTTTAGCTTTTGATCAATATCTTGACAAAAAGCCGAAATGCTAAACAATAAACATACTACAACAACCTGCCTCATTACTTTTTTTCTTTTGATGTTTTTGTAGTTGGATTGTAATAGTTTGGAGGGAAACCATTTAAGGTTCTCCATAACTCAAACCAAATAGGGACATCGTTTAATAATGCTATTGTTTGTGCGCCAGCACCTATACTTAATTGTTTTGGCCATTTTTCTTCATCCTTATCTGGTGCAATTAACACTCTAAATTTACCATTATCACTAATAAAATTTTCTACTGCAACTATTTTTCCTCCAAAGGTTCCGTATGACATATCTGGCCAGCCTGAAAACACGATAGTAGGCCAGCCATCAAACCAAACACGAACTTTCTCTCCTTTTTTTATTAATGGCAAATCTAAAGGAGTTATATATGTTTCTACGGCGATATCATAAATTGAAGGCATAATACTTACAATTGATGTTCCTTCTTTAATGTTTTCTCCAATTCCCGATTGTAAGGCGCGGTTTACATACCCGTTTTGTGGCGCTTTAATATAATACATTCCGTTTCTAATGCTGTAATTGGCATATTGATTTTCGAGTTTGTTTACTTGAGCTTTTGTATCAAACTGATTACTTAGCGCTGTAAACTGGTCGCTTCTTGCTTTAGCACCTTTTTCATCATATTCAGCAATAATTCTGTTAATTTCTACTCGAGCATTTATTAACTCATTTTTACTAGTTAAAAGTTTGTTTTCTTGAGTAATTATTTTGGCATCAACATCTTGTAATTTCAATCTTTTTTCTTCGACATCAGTTAATGGTTTAAGACCGTCTTTATTTAACTGAACCGCACGATTAAATTGGGTATTTGCAATTTTTACTTGAGTTTTAACCGCAACTAAATCGATACTGTCACTAGTTACTTTTAAAATGGATTGACGAATTTTATTACGTGCTTGTTCTAGTTTTAATCTTTTTTCATTTTCGATAAATTGAATTTGGGAAGACAAAGTGGTTACTTTTCCTGAATAAGATTCAACAGACATTTTTTTTGCATCCATTTGGTCTTTAGTGTTTTTTACCAAATTAGGATCTAAATAATCTTCTTTTATCTCAGATATAAATAAAATAGTGTCGCCTTTTTTTACAAAATCACCTTCTTGAACATACCATTTTTCTATTCTTCCTGAAATTAGTGACTGTATGGTTTGAGGTCTCTGATTAGGCTTTAATGTTGTTACAGCTCCAGTTCCCGAAATGTTTTGTGTCCAAGGAACAAATAAAAAGAGCACTGCAACTATAGAAAATATAGCAATTATTCGATTTAAAATTTTGTAATGAGGTCTATTTGCTAAATTTTTAATGGTAGAGTATTGACCTAATAATTTTTGATCTGTTTTGTTTATTTGTGATAAATTAAGCATAGATATTATCTTTTTTGGTCTTTTAAAATTTCTCCTTCTTTCATAACGATTTCTCTTGTGCAATTATTTTGCCAATGTTTGTTTTTAGATGACACAAAAACTGTCCATTTATTTTTGCTAGACAAGATAAATTCTATAATTTCATTTGCCACTTTTTCGTCCATTTTATCAGTTGGGTCTTCTAAAAACAGTATTCTTGGCTTGCTAATAATGCTTCTAGCCAAGAGAATTTTTTGAGCATTTGATGAAGATAATTGTTTGCCTTCTGGAAAAATATGAGTGTCTAATCCGTTATTTAAGGTTTTGATATATGGAGTAAGTTGTACTGCATCTAAAGCCCATTTTATGTCTTCCTGAGTTATCGCTGGATTATTAAATGTTATGTTCTCTAAAATAGTTCCTTCAAAAGGAGTTTCTCCTTGTATAATAGATCCAATATGAGAACGATATTGTTTTAGATCAATTTTATTGAAGGTGTCATCATTGATTGTAAAGGACCCTGATGTAGGCTGAATTAATCCAGAAAGTAAACGGATTAAAGTAGTTTTTCCTGATCCGTTTTCTCCGTTTATAATAATTTTTTCTCCTTGATCTACTGCTAGTGTAATATTATTTAATACGTTATCTGTAGCGTTCGGAAATTTAAATTTTAAATTTTCTGTTTCTAAAGAAATATTAAAAAAACAGTCTGTAATAATTTTACCAGTTTCATTTTCAACATTCATATCCGTTACCTGACCAATTTTTTCTATTGACGTTAAAACATCATAGAAAGTTTCTAATCCTACTACTATTTTTTCAACAGAATTAATCACCAATAAAATAATGATTTCAGCTGCAACAAATTGTCCTATATTCATTTGTTGATTAATAACTAAAAACCCGCCAATAAGCAATAAACTAGCAGTAATTATCGATTTAAAAATAATAAGTTGAGTAAATTGCCTCTTGATAACATTAAAATGTTTTTCTCGATATGTTAAATAATCACTGACTAAATGATCATTTTTTTGTAGTGCAAAATCAAAGTTAAGTTGTTTTCTAAAACTAAAATTATTTCTAGCAATTTCTTGAAGCCAACTTGCGGCCTTATACTTGTATTTTGATTCATACAAACTACTCTCAAGTCCAGGTTTATATGAAAATTTAAAGATAGAGTACAATAAGATAAACAAAAACAATCCAAAAATAATGAAAAAAGGATGGTATAAAGAAAGCAAGATAATTCCAAAAAGTATTTGTAATAATGCGGCCGAAAAATCAATTAATAATTTTGATGTGCCTTTTTGTATTGAAATAGTATCAAAAAAACGGTTCGCTAATTCAGGAGGATACACATTATAGATGTCTTCGAATTTGATTTTTGGCAATCGGTATGCAAAATCGAATGAAGAACGAACAAATATTTTTTGTTGCAAATTTTCAGTAATTCTTAATTGCATTAAAGATAAAATCCCTACAAAAACAACACCAAGTACGACTAAGAATACTAATACTATCCAAGAAGTACTAATTCTTCCTGACTGTATAAAGTTTATAATTGCCTGAATTCCTAGGGGGAGAGAAAGGCTTACCAATCCTGAAAAAATAGCATAAAAAAAGATTTGGGTTACATCTTTTTTATCTAAACTTAAAAGGTCATAAAATCGTTTTAATGGTGTCATTCTATTTATTTTTTAACGTTGTTTCAACTAAATTGATATAAAAATGGGTTGGAGTTACTATTTCATTACAGTCTGTTATTGATTTTAAATGATTTTTTAAAAAATGTTGATGCAATGCTCCTTCAACAATGTTTGAAGCTAAACTTTTAGCAAATATATAATTTGGATTTACTTCTTGAATCATTATGACCATTCTATTTATTACTCTTTTATAAATGATAAAAAATCCTTCTTTGTTTTCATTGTCAACTTCTTTGTTATGAAGTGTTTTAGTGAATTCAGTAATAATTATTTTGTTTAAAATAGATTCGTTTATATGTTCTGTTTTAAAATCGTCTTCTATTTTTTCAGTTACAATAGTAATTGCTTTTTTTAGCTTATCAAAAGAATCAAAGATATTATTTGTAGCAAAAACTAATCGATACTCCATCCAACTCCAATACCACGAGGAAAGATAAACTAATAATTTGTGTTTATTTTCAAAATACCTATAAATAGAACTTTCGTTAGAGCCAATCAAGTCACCTAGTTTTTTAAAGGTAAATTCTTCAAAACCAATTTCGTTAATAAGTAGTATACTTTGTTGAATGATTTTTTTGCCTAAAACAGAAGTTTCAGGATCTTTTACATAGATTTTGCTGTTGACCTGAATTTTTATATTTGCTAATAAATGGTCCATATGGATTGTTGAATAATTATTTAAAATTATTTTTTGCTTAAATCAAAATTAAATACAGTATTTACAATGACGCCATTATTGTTTTGAAATACATTTCTGCCCGATACCTCTCGTCCCAATTGTAAAATTTGATTTAAATAACCTGCTTCCATTCGAAAAGACTTATTAAATCTATAACCAAAAACTAAACCCAATCGGTTTTGATCAAAAACATTTTCGTTAACATTTTCTCCAAAACCAATAAAAACTTCGTCATAAATAGCGAAATAAGGAGTTTTGTCGGCAATCGTTTTTCCCTTTAAAGGAATTTGTGCTCTAAACATATATCGAAATCTATTCATGAAGAGATAATCGTCTTCAGAATTTAAATTAGCATTAGTATACCGTCCTACCCATCTTTGTTCTAACATAAATCGATGTGAAAGGTCTACAACAGAAACTTTGTCACTTATTGTAGCCATTTGAAAACTTCTATGTTCAGTAAAGTCTTTACCAAAACTGTTTAAAGGAATATCTCCATAAGGAAAGGTTTCTATCCAAGCATAGCCCAAACGAAGTTGAATTTTCTGATTCAGTTGATAATTTACTCCCACTCTCAAAAGGCTTTGTTGCCAATTTGTAATTAGTTCATCTCTACGCCATTGGTATTCTGAATGGATTCCTAATTTTTTATTTAACATGAATGTTCCGGTAAAAGCATACCAACCAATAGAATTATTGTCAGTAATTCTAGTGTTTTGAGAAAAACCGATTGTAAAAACTAATAACAAGGGTGCTAAAAACTTTAATTTCATGATGCTTATCGATATCTAGTTTTTAAAAATTTATTTTAAATCCAAAATTTAAATTCTTTATATCTTGAAGTTCATGCTTGATTTTATTATTATTTAAATCTAAAAAGTTCAACTGATTTAGCCCTCTTACTTCTACTGGAATTTCTTTAAAGAAGTTATTATTTAAATATAAAGATTCAATGCTTTTGAGTTTGAAAAAGTTTTTAGGTAATTGAGTAAGATTGTCATTTTCTAAATGTAGAATCCTTAGATGGGGTAACAAACTTATTACCTCTATGTTTTCCTCTAACTTTAAGTTTTTTTCATCATTTAAGAAAAGTTCTTCTAAATTTGAAAGTTGACTAAATTCTTTAGGTAATATTTTAAAATCATTACCGCTCAAATCCAAAACTTTTAATTTTTTTAGATTTTTAATTTCTTTAGGCACCTCTTTTAAATGGTCATTTTTAAAACTTAAGTATTCTAAATTAACGAATTTATCCCATGAAATAGATTTAATCTCAATTTTTTGATTGCTTAAATTTAATCGAAATACTTTTTCAGGATTTTTTAAAGCCTCTTCAATATTGACATATTCTTTTTTGATTGCAAGAGAATCTACTTGACCTACTGAATTGTTATGATTAAACAAACTCAAAACAAAAATAAATAAATATATAGTTTTCATAATTTAACATTTAGAGTTTAAGTAATATTTTACCGTACAAATATAATAGTATTACTATTAATAATGAAATTTTAACTTTTATTTATAACTATTTAAAGAATCATTCTATAAAAATTTAAGACATGAGTTTTATCATGTTTAAATTCTCATTTAAGTTCTATTTTTGATTAAAATTAAATGAATTATGGGAAAGTATTTAACCGCAGAAGAGGCTGTAAAAATTGTTCAATCAAACAATAGAGTTTATGTTCAAGCCGCAGCCGCTTGTCCTACAATTTTAACAAAAGCACTTTCTGAAAGAGCTTCAGAGTTAAAAAACGTAGAGGTTTGCCATTTACACACTGAGGGGCCAGCTCCATATGCTAATCCTGAGTTGGCCGAAAGTTTTCATGTAAATTCTTTTTTTATAGGTAAAAATGTACGTCATACACTAGCTGCTGGGAATGGTTCTTATACTCCAGTTTTTTTGAGTGAATTACCTTATTTATTTCGTAAAAAAGTATTGCATTTAGATGTTGTTTTTATTCATGTTTCACCACCAGACATTCACGGCTATTGTTCGCTTGGAGTTTCGGTTGAGGCTACACTTGCTGCAATTGAAAATGCAAAAACGGTTATTGCTCAAGTAAATCCTCAAATGCCAAGAACTTTTGGCGATGGAATTTTACATGTTTCAGAGATTGATTATTTAGTAGATGTTGATTTGCCAATTTTTGGTCACGAAATGGATGCCATTTCTCCTTTGGAAGATAAAATAGGAACCTATATTGCCTCTTTGATTGAAGATAAAAGTACTTTGCAAATGGGGATTGGTTCTATTCCAAATGCTGCATTAACCAAATTAACGAACCATAAAAACTTAGGTTTACACACGGAGATGTTCTCTGATGGGGTTATAGATTTGATTAAAAACGATGTCATTAATTGTAACTATAAAGGAACTTCAAGAGGGCGTGCATTAGCAACTTTTTTAGTCGGTTCAAAAAGATTGTATGATTTTGTAAATGACAATCCATTTATTGAAATGAAAGAATCTTCAATAGTTAATGATACTGCAAGAATTAGGAAAAACCCTAAAATGGTAGCCATCAATTCAGCTATAGAAGTAGATATTACAGGTCAGGTATGTGCTGATTCTATAGGGTGCCAAATGTACTCAGGTGTTGGAGGTCAAATGGATTTTATTCGCGGAGCATCCTTAAGTCCTGGAGGAAAAGCAATTATAGCATTGCCTTCTATAACTAAAAGAGGAGAAAGCAGAATTGTTCCTTATCTCAAACAAGGTGCTGGAGTAGTTTCAACCAGAGCACATGTGCAATATATAATTACTGAAAATGGGATTGCCGATTTGTATGGAAAAACCCTAAAACAACGTGCTGTCGAAATGGTAAAAATTGCCCACCCTAATCATCAAGAATCGATTGAAAAAGAGTATTTTAATTTGGTAAATGGTTTATGAAATTTAAAAAGCTCCGAAAGGAGCTTTTTAAATTAACATACTATGGTAATCATTTTAATCCATTTAATTATCGTAGCATTTTAAATATGTAGTTCGCTACCCATATAATATCTAAAGCAACGAATGTCTTGTCATTACTTCTGGTTTTTCAATTCCCATTAAATCTAAAATAGTTGGTGCTAAATCTCCTAAAACACCATCGTGAATTTGTTTTAATTCATTGTCTACCAAAATGATAGGAACTGGGTTTGTGGTATGAGCGGTGTTTGGGCTTCCGTCAGGATTAATCATGGTTTCACAGTTCCCATGATCGGCAATTATTAAGGTCGTGTAGTTGTTTGCTAAAGCGGCCGTTACTACTTTTTCTACACATTTGTCTACAGCTTCGCAAGCTTTTATTGCCGCTTCCATAACTCCTGTATGCCCTACCATATCACCATTTGCAAAATTCAGACAAACAAAATCTACTTCGCCTTTATTCAACTCTGGAACTAAGGCATCGGCTAATTCGTAAGCGCTCATTTCGGGTTGTAAATCGTAGGTAGCTACTTTGGGAGAGTTTTTAAGAATTCTGCTTTCGCCTTCAAAAGGCAATTCTCTACCACCAGAAAAAAAGAATGTTACGTGTGGATATTTTTCTGTTTCGGCAATTCGAATTTGTTTTTTGCCAGCTTTTTCTATAACCTCGCCTAATGTTTCTGTTATGTTATCTTTGTTGTAAACGACTTTTACATTTTGATACGTTTCGTCATAGTTAGTTAACGTAACATAATATAAATTGAGTTTATGCATGTTTTGCTCGTGAAAATCTTTTTGAGAAAGCGTTTCTGTAAGTTCTCTTCCTCTGTCAGTTCTAAAGTTAAAGAAAATAACAACATCATTTTCTTTTATGGTTGCCAATGGTTTGTCGTTTTCATTCACAACAATAATTGGGTTAATGAACTCATCAGTAACATTATTTTTATAGCTTTCTTCGATACTTTCAACCGCGTTTTTAGAATGAGTTCCAGTTCCGTTTACTAATAAATCATAAGCCAGTTTAACTCTTTCCCAGCGTTTATCTCTGTCCATTGCATAATAGCGACCTACTACAGAAGCTAATTTTACAGTAGTATTGGCTATATAATTTTCTAAATCTTGAATGTATTTTTTTCCTGATTTTGGATCAACATCTCTACCGTCAGTAAAAGCATGAACAAACACTTTTTGTAATCCGAAATCTTGTGTTGCATCGATTAATCCTCTAAGATGCGAAGTGTGCGAATGCACGCCACCGTCTGAAACTAATCCTAGGAAGTGTACGTCTACATTTTTTTCTTTTGCATATTGAAATGCTTCAACAAGTATAGGTTCTTGATTTAATGTTTTGTGCTCTACCGCTAGATTTATTTTGGCTAAATCTTGGTATACAATTCTTCCTGCACCAAGATTCATGTGGCCTACTTCGCTGTTTCCCATTTGACCTTCGGGTAAACCTACATTTAAACCATCAGTTCTTAATTGTGCACTTGCATATTTAGTGTAGAGCGAATTTATAAACGGCACATTCGCATTGTCTATAGCTGAAACTTTAGGGTCTGGAGATTTCCCCCATCCGTCAAGAATCATTAAAATTACTTTTTTGTTCATTATATTTTATTTTTATTTCATAGGTATATAAACCTAGGTTTAGAATGAACAAAGATAAAGCATTTTAATTTTTTTGAATGAAATTTACCATTGATAATTTGATAATTATTTAGAGGGAAAAGGATTATTTTTTCAAATAATTGTAATCAATAAAATAGCGAATGCTAATAGAGAAAATATGATTTAAATTATCGTTCCTAATGGCATCATTAAAATTTCTGCCAAGTTCTTTGCTAAAATCAGTTCCTTGTGTAAAATTAGAAAGATTATTATTTCTATAAAGTACTGTAATTTGACTTCCAGGAGCAAACCACCATATATATGACAAATCAAGATTCCAAGTATTGAAATTTGAGTCTATGTTTTTGTTATACGTTACATTATCAACTACAGAACCATCGTCTATCAAGGTTAAAAACTGTCTGTTTTTTGCGTATGCCCAATAATGGCGAACTGATAAATTGAAAGTCATATTATGGTTTAAAGCATATTTTCCCTGTAGCGAATTGCCATACGAAATTACATCGCGTCGTGTAAATACGCTTAAATCATCAAAATCTTGAGCTGAACCAACATTATTGTTTTGCCTTAAAAAATCAAGTTCGTAAACCAATGTAAAATGGTTGTTGAAACGATATCTAGGGTTAAAAAGTAATCTATAATTTACTCTCTTTTTTTCGTTTAAAATTCTATATTGTGCATTCAAATCGATAGCAAAACGGCGGTTAAAATTAGAGGAAAAATAAGTCCAAAAACGAATGCTTTCAGGATTAGTTAAAAATTTAGAATCATTAAAACTTCTGGGTTCATAAAAATCATTGGTTTTTAGGGGAGATGCAGAAATGCCGTATGCTAAATAATCATTTTTACGACTTGTTGTTTCAATACTTAAATCGATATTGCCATTTTGAAGTAGTCCTGTTCTGTTTTCAAATTCACTGTAAAGATTAAGTCTAGTAAAAAAGGTGTTGAATTTTTTTGTAGGATTTAAAATCCGATAACTTACATTAGCATTTAGCGAATGAAAATGAGTTTGAAATAAAATCCCTAAATCATTACTGTCAAAATCTTTCGAAATGTATCTTCCTCCAATTCCATAACGGAATTTTCCAGAAGTTTCAGCCAAGTTCAGCGAAGTGTTTATACCGGTTTTGTTATCGGCTAATGATTGATTAATAAAACTATACTTAAAATCACCACTCATATTATAAGTGTTGGCTTTGGTGTTTAGATCCCAAACGGCTGCCGAAACATTAGCATCTCGAAATTCTCCCTTACGAGTTACATTAGTATTTACAAAAGAAACAGAAGAATTTTGATTAAAACGTTGATCTAAAACCAAAACATTATAATTGGCTAGTGGTTCTAATAATGCGGTTCTGGTTTGATTGGTATTGTTGTCTTTTATAGAAATATCTGTTTTTTCAGTAATAGCATTTAAAACCCCAACACCTAGACCGCTTTTTGATCGACCTGAAATTTTTAGAGCGTTTAATAAATTGATTGAATTCGGATTTTCAATAATTTCCTCATCATCGTTTAATTCGACTGATGTATTGTTTTCGCCTATTCTTCTAGAGTAAAATAAATCTCCTTTTTGAAACAAATCAGTTCCTTCTGTAAAAAAAGGACGGTTTTCTGTAAATTGTTGTTCAAAAGGAGTTAAATTTAGTATTACATTATCAAATTTTACTTGTCCAAAATCGGGCACTAAAATTGCATCTAAAGTAAAAGCGTCACTTATACCATATTTTATATCTAAACCTCCTTTGAATTGTCCTAGAGTTTTTTGTGAATCATTGGAGTTGAGATAAAAGGATGAATATGGAATAAAAAACAATCGTGTTGCAGTTTCTATATCATCAACACCTTCTAGAATACCTGATTGTGCACTTTCGTTATCTATAGTAGCATCTATAAAATTCCAAGTATAGGCTTGTCTGTCTCGCCGAATTTCACGGTAAAAATTAATGCCCCAAGTTTGTTGTTTTTTATTTGAAAAACGCAACGCTGCATAGGGAATTTTCATTTCTACTACCCAGCCATAATCGGTCATTTTTGCTTTGCTTTCCCAAATGGCATCCCATGTAAAATCTTCATCGTTTTGATTAGTAAAGATGCAATCAGCTTGAACTCCTGCTGCGCTTACATAAAATCTAAAATCTTGCTGACTGTCATTAAAGCCATTTATGAAAATTCCAAAGTTTTCAGCTGTTCCAAAATTATCTCTTTGCGTTATTTCTTTAAGAATTTTATTGGGTTCGTCATCATACATTTTTGCAGCAATATAGATGGCATCGTCGTTGTAAACTATTTGAACCTCAGTCTTCTTTTCTTTTGAAATGGGTTTTCCATTATCAGGAGAAAACATAACAAAATCAGTTGCTATTGGAGCATAATTCCAAATAGGCTCATCAAACTTTCCATCTACAGTGATATTCCCCGAAGTTATTGCACGTAAAACTTTCTTTTGACCGAAAGATTTTAAATGAAATAGAGCAAAAGAAAACACTACTAATAAGCGAAAGTTAGTCATAAAAAACATGCTTAATCCTACAAAAATAACTAATATATCGATAAACACAATTATAATAAAAATATATTTTATGAAGTCTCGTTATCTATTGAAATTTCTTTCTCAAACATAAAATGGAGTTGTCTTAAAGATTTCAATTATGAGTTGTATTGTACTTCACGATTTTTTGTTGATATCCTTTTTTAGGATTTTTAATTTGACAGTTGGCACGAATTTTGGTGAATTTAATTTTAATTTTGTATCACAAATAAAACAAAACCAATGATTTATAAAACATTTCCTCTTTTCATATTTTTATTGTTATTTTCTTTTGCTTCAAAGGATAAAAAGCTTGAAAAAATGAAGTTAACAGAAACGACAGTTGTTTCTGAGATTGACTCGAAAGTGAAAAGCGTTTATTTTGATTTACATTCAAATAATTTAGAATTGCCTAAATTTGAAAGCTTCTCAGAAGCTTTAAAAGGATTTTATTTGATAAAAGAAAAAGGTATTGTCAAAAAAGATATCTTGACTTTAATTGATTTTAGTTTGTCGTCTAATACCAAAAGGCTCTGGGTTATTGATCTAGTTTCAAATAAAATTTTATACCATTCTCTTGTAGCGCATGGAAGAAACACAGGCGGTGAATTTGCAACATCATTCTCAAACAACGCTTCTTCTTTTAAAAGTAGTCTAGGTTTTTATTTGACAGGAGAGATTTATCAAGGAAAACATGGGAGTTCATTAAAATTAGATGGACTTGAGAAAGGATTAAATGATAATGCGAGAGAAAGAGGAATAGTAATGCATGCTGCTAATTATGTTTCAAGTTTTTTTATAAAAAACAATAATAGGTTAGGAAGAAGTCAAGGTTGCCCAGCTATACCAATTGAATATTCAAACCAAATTATAAATGTAATAAAAAATAAATCATGCTTATTTATTTATCATCCAACTATAAATAGCTATAAGTCATTAAACCTTTTCTCTTAATAATAAGCTTATTAATTTACTAATGAATTAATAATAAATGCCTTAGTGCAATTAATTTTATTATTTAGAAGTCTTGTAAAAAAAGAAACTATTTTTTTTGTAAAAAATTTGCAACAAACTAAACTTATTAATTATATTTGCACCGTTGTAATGCGAAAGTAGCTCAGTTGGTAGAGCTCCAGCCTTCCAAGCTGGTTGTCGCGAGTTCGAGCCTCGTCTTTCGCTCTTAATATTAAAAGTCTAAACGAAAGTTTAGACTTTTTTATTACTACTAATATAAGTTTTTATTTTCTTTTTTAAGTATTAACTATACTTATGGTTACTTTTGTAAGAAATAAATTTATAATGAAATGTCCATATTATAAAAAAATCACGATTTCATCAAGAATAATTTTACTTTATTTTTTTGGTGTATGCTCTTTTGTGAACTCACAAACATTTACTTCTAGTAATTTACCCATTGTTGTGATTACAACGGATATTGACCCAAATACCAATAAAAATCGAGATATAGTTGACGAATATAGAGTTTATGCAAATATGAAAATAATTAAGCGACCTGATGTTTCGATTAATTATCTTTCTGACAGGAATAATTCTCAATATTTAAATTATGATGGTAAAATAGATATTGAAATTAGGGGCTCCTCTTCTCAAGTGTTGGAAAAGAAACCTTACGGATTTAGTACATTGCTAGAGGATAATACCAACAATAATGTAAGTTTACTCGATATGCCTAAAGAGAATGATTGGATTTTAAATTCTTTAGCATTTGACCCTTCATTAATAAGAGATTATTTGTCCTATAACTTATCTAGACAAATGGGGAATTATGCCACCAGAACTGCTTATTGTGAGGTGATTATAAATAATAAATACCAAGGATTGTATCTTTTGCAGGAAAAAATTAAAGCTGATTCTAATAGAGTTAATATACTTAAAATAACCACTAGCGATAATGTTTTTCCAAACATTTCAGGAGGTTATATTACAAAGGCAGATAAAACAACAAGTGGAGACCCAGTCGCCTGGTCAATGTCTTCCTATGCGGGATCTTGTGACTATATTCATCATTTTCCAAAACCAGAAGAAATTACAGCTAATCAAAATGATTTTATAAAAACTCAATTTTCTAATCTCTCCTCTACTTCAAGAAGTAATAATATAAGTTTGAATAGTGGCTTTCCATCAGTAATTGATATTCCATCATTTATTGATTTTATGATTTCAAATGAATTAGCTTCTAATGCAGATGGCTATCAATTTAGCACTTTTTTTCATAAAGATAGAAATGGCAAATTGCGTGCAGGACCAATATGGGATTTTAATTTAACTTACGGTAACGACTTATTTGAATGGGGTTATGATAGAAGCAAAACAGATTTATGGCAGTTTTCAAATGGAGATAACGAGGGTTCAAAATTCTGGACAGATTTGTTTAATAATCCTACTTATAAATGCTATTTATCTAAAAGATGGAATGAGTTGTCTCGAACAGGACAACCAATGAATTATACTACTTTGGATGAGTTCATTAATAAAACCATAAATCAAATCAAAGATGCTATTGTAAGAGAAAATCAAAAATGGGGAAATATTCCAAATCATTCACTCGAAATTGCCAACTTAAAATCATTTTTATTTAAACGTATTTCTTGGATGACTTCTAGTTTGGGTTCTTTTTCAAGTTGTAATACTTTATCTATCCCTAAGTTAGTTATTAATAAAATCAATTACCATCCTCTAGAGTCTAATAATTTTCCTGAATCAAATGATATAGAGTTTATCGAAATTGTAAATACTGGTACAACATCAGTAAATCTTACAGGATATTATTTTAAAGAATTAGGGTTAACTTATATTTTCCCTTCAAACTCAACAATTCCAGCAAATAAGAGTATTTATTTGGCAAGTAATTCAACGGTTTTCAAGGCTAAATACGGCATTACAGCATTCGGACAATTTACACGTAATTTATCTAATAGTTCTCAAAAATTAGTGTTAGTTGATGGATTTGGAAATGTAATTGATTCTGTAGAATATTTTGATAAATCACCTTGGCCAGATGCTGACGGAAACGGAAATTATTTGCAATTAATCAATACTACTTTAGATAATAGTTTATCATCAAGTTGGGTTGCTGCAAATAATGAAACATTATTAAATACTAGTTTTATAGACAATGAAGACGTTTCTATTTATCCAAACCCAACATCTCATGTTGTAACGATTCAATCTAAATATCAAATTTCTAAAATTAATGTTTTTGATGTTTTAGGAACATTAATTTTAAGTGCTAATAGTAATTCTAATTCTTTTTCAATCGATTTTAGTTCCTATTCTAAAGGAATATATTTTGTTACTATTTTAGACGAATTTGGTTTAAGGACTAAAAAGATAGTTAAGCAATAAGATTAATATAGAACTCACATGGAATTATTTAAAAAGTTAAATGAAAAAGCTAAATCAGTAGTTAATTCGGGTTTTGGTTCTAATGCTAACAACTACGGGGGACGTTTTTTAAATAAAGACGGATCAGCAAATGTAAGTAAGCGTGGAATGAATATTTTTAGCCGAATTAGTTGGCATCATGCAATGATTGAATTGCCAAGTTGGAAGTTTTTAACTATCTTATTCGCTTTCTATATAGTGATAAATTTTATTTTTGCATTTGGATATTACTGTATTGGAATAGAATATTTAAACGGAATCGATCCTTCAGGATCAGAATTATATAAATTTTGGAAAGCTTTTTTCTTTAGTACACAAACATTTACAACAGTAGGGTATGGTCATATAAGTCCTAATGGCATTTTATCTAGTGCTTTAGCTGCCACAGAAGCATTGATTGGTTTATTGAGTTTTGGTATTGCGACCGGTTTGTTTTTTGGAAGATTTAGTAAACCAACCGCTTATTTGAAATTTTCTCATAATGCAATAATAGCTCCCTATGGAGAAATTTCAGCATTAATGTTGCGTACGACACCTTATAAGAATACCAACTTTACCGATGCTGAGGTTAAAATGACTTTAGGAATGCAAGTTGAAGAAGATGGAAAAATGACAAATAAATTTTACGCATTAGATTTAGAATTGAGTAAAATTAATTTATTAACATTGAGTTGGACACTGGTTCATCCAATTACAGAAAATAGTCCATTATATAAATTTACAAAAGAAGATTTTGAAAACATAGAAGGCGAAATTATGGTCTTTATTAAAACCTTTGATAACATGTTTAGCGCAGTTGTAAATACATCAACATCCTACACATTCAAGGAGGTGGTTTATGGAGCAAAGTTTGAAATAATGTATGCACAAAATAAATCTAGAACGATTTTAGATTTAGATAAATTAAACTCCTATAGTAAAGTTGATATCAACTAGTTTTTAGTTACAAAATTGCAACATTGTATTTTTTTAGTTCTTCTAAAACTTCATTTGAAGAGTAATCAAAAGTCACCTCATGTTGGTCTCGTTCTTTTCTAGTAGCTATTCTTTTTATGCAGCTAAAGAAACGTCTTTTTTCTTCCAAACTTGATAATGCTAGTCTTGGTACTTGCACAGAATTTCCCAATTTATCTTTAGCAACCATAGTAAAGTATGACGAATTGCAATGATTAACTGTTCCTGTTTGAATGTTTTCAGAATCTACTCGAATACCAACAACCATAGATGTTTTCCCTACATAGTTTACAGATGCTTTTAATGTAACTAGTTCTCCAATTTCTATTGGACTTAAAAAATCGACAGTGTCTACTGATGCAGTAACACAATAGGTTCCTGAATATTTGGAGGCACAAGCAAATGCAATTTGATCCATTAAAGATAGTATGTAACCTCCGTGAATTTTACCGTTAAAATTAGAGTGGGATGGCAACATTAATTGCGAAATTGTAATTTTAGATTCGCTAACTGATTTATATTCTGAATTCATTATTTGATAGTAAATGGTGAATTTTCTTTTTCTACTTTAACAACAAAATGCTTGCTTTCTCCCCACCAAGGAAAGGTTTTGTATCGTTCTTTATACGTAACTTTTACATATTGCCCTTGCAATTCATTTAAATCGTCAATGACTTTTTGATCGCTATCTAAAACAGAAAATGTAAAGATATGTGCGCCAGTTATGCCACGGCTAATTTCACCTTCCCAGGTTTTAAAAACGACACCTTTGTGACTTAATTTTATTAATTCGCCAGCACGAACCCCTTCGCTGTAGGTTGCATAATAAGCAAAAGTAAAGTATGCAGTAATTCCTAAAAAAACAGTTAGTATAAAATAAATTACAAATTTTTTCATAACGCTTAATTTAAAAGTTCGTTTTCTTCAATTCCTGAACGTTTCAAAATACTATCGGGTAATGATTTTTTGGCTTTGGCACCCATTTTTTTGAGATTTTCAACTCTATTAATTAAATTTCCAGAACCAGTGGATAGTTTATTCATTGCATCAGCATAAGAAGTTTTTGAATCGTCAATTTTTTTCCCTACGACAATTAAATCACTTAACAATCCATGAAATTTATCATACAAAGCACCAGCCTGACGTGCAATTTCAAAAGCGTTCTCTTGTTGCTTTTGGTTGGCCCACATGCTGTCGATAGTTCGTAAAGTAGCTAGTAAAGTTGAAGGAGTCACAATGACAATATTTTTCTCAAACGCTTTGTTGTATAAAGTTACATCTTCGTTTAATGCTATTGCAAAAGCAGGCTCTATCGGAATAAATAGTAATACAAAATCGGGACTTTCTATTTGGTATAAATCGTGGTAATTCTTTTCGCCCAATTGCTCAACATGACGTTTTATAGAACTGACATGTTCTTTCAAATAGCCGTTTTTTATAACATCCTCTTCTTCATTAATATATTTTTCATAAGCGGTTAATGAAACTTTAGAATCGACAATCATCTTTTTCCCGTCAGGCAAATTAATAACGACATCAGGATAAACTCGTTGTCCATCATCATTTGTATGCGACTGTTGTACATAATATTCTCGATCTTTTTCTAAACCTGATTTCTCTAAAACCCTTTCTAAAACTAATTCGCCCCAATTGCCTTGCATTTTGCTATCACCTTTTAGCGCTTTTGTTAGGTTGACGGTTTCTTTACTCATTTGTTCATTCATTTCACGTAAACCTAAAATTTGCTGACGTAAAGCGGCATGGTAATCGATACTTTCTTTGTGGGTGTCTTCGACTTTTTTCTCAAATAATTGAATTTTATCTTGCAAAGGCGACAAGATGTTTTTCATATTTTCTTTATTCTGTTCGGTAAATTTATTCGATTTTTCTTCTAGAATTTTATTGGCTAAATTCTCAAATTCTTTAGTAAATTTTTCTTGCAGTTTTTCTACTTCTTCTTTTTGTTCTTTGTTGCGTTCCCATAAATTGTCAAAATCGACTTCTTTTTTAGAAAGTTGAATGGCTAAACTGTCTTTTTCGGTTCTAATACTTTCTTTCTCTTTATTGGTTTCTGAAAGCTGTTTTTCAAAATTAGATTTGTCTATTTGAATTTGTTCTTTAATGGCATCTAGCTGATTGTTTAAAGCGAGTAATTTTTCTTCTAAACTAATTTTGTCGGTTTGAAATCGTGCTGAAAAAATAATTTTCCCAATAAAAACACCTATTCCAAGGGCAATTATAAAAACTATTAAAAAGGGAAACAAGTTCGACATAAAAAGCAATTTTTGTAAAAAGTAAAAGTAAGGAATATTATCAATTTTAGAATTTTAAATTACAGAATTTAAAAATGTATTTTTGTTCCAATTATAAAATTTAATATGCATCGTCATTTTATTCTTCATAAACCCTATGGTTATTTAAGTCAATTTGTTTATCAACTCAAACGAAATAAGAAATTATTAGGTGAATTGTATGATTTTCCATCCGGAACTATGGCAATTGGCAGGCTTGACGAAGATTCTGAAGGACTACTTTTACTAACAACAGACGGAAAAGTGAGCGAGCAAATATGTAGTAAAAAAGTGGATAAAGAATACTATGTTCAAGTAGATGGAATCATTATCGAAGAGGCTATTAAACAATTAATGACTGGAGTTGAAATAGGTTTTGAGGGTACAAAATACATTACCAAGCCTTGTAAAGCTTTTATTGTAAATGTAGTTCCTGATTTTGGAGCAAGAGCAAAGAAGATTCGCGATGACCGTCATGGGCCAACTTCTTGGGCGGCTTTAATAGTAAATGAAGGTAAGTTTCGTCAAATTCGGAAAATGACAGCTGCCGTAGGATTTCCAACATTGCGCTTGGTTCGTGTTCGTATTGGGAGTGTTAACTTAAATAATTTACAAGCTGGTGAAGTATTAGAAGTTGATGATTTTAAAATAATTGATTAAAAAAAATAGAAATGTTAAACATTGTTTTAGTTGAGCCTGAAATTCCTAACAATACTGGGAATATTGGTCGGTTGTGTGTAGGGACAGAAAGTCGTTTGCACTTAATTCATCCTTTTGGATTTGTGATTAATGATAAGAATTTGAAGCGTTCAGGATTGGATTACTGGGTACATCTTGATGTTACCGAATATCAGAATGTAGCTGAGTGGAAAGCCAAAATTACTGATGAATCTCGAGTTTTTCTAATGAGTTCCCACGCAACAACATCTATATATGATATTGAATATCAAGATGGCGATTGGTTGGTTTTTGGAAAAGAGAGTGTGGGTTTGAGCCAAGAGGTTTTAGATCAATTTGAAAATCATTTAAAAATTCCGATGTCAAACTTAATTCGAAGTTTTAATGTTGCCAATTCTGTGGCTTTTGTGGTTGGGGAAGCGAAACGACAGATTTCTTTGGCTAACAGATAATTTAAGATATTACAAACTTTCCTTTTTCAGCATCAAAAACAATGTGCTCATCTTTAAATAAAGTTTTAAAAACGCCTTTACTAATTAAATTACAAGGTTGATCTTGTACTACGATTTCGGGTGTCATGATAATCATTTCATCACTTAACTGAATTGCCAAATCAATATCATGGCTAGAAAACAAAATGCATTTGCCAGTCTCTTTAGCCAGTTTTTTCAACAGTTTAAATACTGATACTTTGTGTAGTAAATCTAAATGAGTTGTGGGTTCGTCTAAAATAATTAAAGGTGTGTCTTGTGCTAATGCTCTTGCAATCAATACTTTTTGTAATTGTCCGTCACTAATTTCATAATGCTTTTTGTTCACTAAATGACTAATCTGAGTCAATTCTATCGCTTCATGAATTTTAGTATTGTCCTCTTCACTTAGTTTACCAACCCAATTCGTATAAGGTTGTCTGCCAAGAGCAATAAGTTCAAAAACAGTAAGATTACTTGGAGGTAATTTTTCAGTTAGAACCAAACTTAATTGTTGTGACAGTTCCAATGGTTTATATACTTGAATGTTTTTTTCATTCAAAAGAACCTGACCTTCCAATGGTTTTTGAATTCCACAAAGTGTTCGTAATAAAGTTGATTTTCCTATTCCGTTAGCTCCAATTAAGGAGATGAGTTTTCCGGATTCTAAATTTAAATTGACATTTTGAGCAATACAATTCTTTTCCTTCTTAGTTGTATAACCAATGGATAAATTTGAAGTGGAAAGAATATTTTTAGTACTCATTATAATTTTATTTCAGAATTAAACTAAACTTCTTTTACGAAGCAATAACCAAATCACAATTGGCGCTCCAATAATTGATGTTATTGCATTAATAGGTAATGTAAATTGTAATCCTGGCATTTGAGAAATCATATCGCAAAAAAGCATCAGTATTCCTCCTATTAAAATGGTGCTCCAAAACAAGATTTTATGATTACTCGTTTGAAAAAGTAATTTTGCCAAATGTGGAACAGCCAAACCTATAAAAGCAATTGGACCAGCAAATGCAGTAATACTTCCTGCCAATATACTTGTTGCAATTATAATCATATACCTTGATTTTTTAATATTCAATCCCATACTTTTTGCATAGTTTTCTCCTAGTAATAATGCGTCTAAAGATTTTATAGAAACTAAACTCAATAGCAATCCAATGACAATAAAAATGGTCAAAATAAGAATGTTTTGCCAAGATAAGTTGCCTAAATTCCCCATACTCCAAAAAGTAAATTTTTGAAGTTGTTCTGCGGAACTGAAATAACTTAAAGCGGAAACTATAGAACCAGTAAAGCTACTAAACATTAAACCTACAATTAATATGGTTGCTGTATCTCTAATCTTTACCGAAACGACTAAAATTAAAAGCAATACTAAAAAGCTTCCAAGACATGATGCCAGAATTATTCCATATGATGAAAGCACAATAGAAGCTAAAAAACCAGGTAAAAATCCTGAGCCTAAAATGACTAGGGCAACCCCTAAACTAGAACCAGAGCTTAAACCAAGCACATAAGGACCGGCAAGCGGATTTCGAAAAAGTGTTTGCATCAATAAACCGCTAATTGATAATCCCACACCAACTAAAATAGCTGTAATGGCTTTAGGCAATCTAAAATCTACAATGATATATTCCCATGTTTCTTTACTTGAAGATAATCCCGTAATGCTTTTGAAGACTTCTTTTAATGGGATGTTCACTTGACCTAGAGAAATATTCAATGCCAATGTCAATAACAATAGCAATAGCAATGCTGAGAATAGAAATGTATTTCTTTTTTTCGATTTCAAATTAGTTCAATTTTTTAAAAAAGAAAGGCTCATAGCCTATTAATAATTCAGGGTGTAAAATTTTCACCAAATCTTTCAAAACAATATCAGGGCGATTTGGTCCCAATTCATAATATAAAATGCCACCAGTTTTTCCTTTTTTACCACAAAACGAATATACTTTTTTATTTTGAAAAGCCTTAAATTGATTGTAATGCGGATTGGCATCAGACATGGCTTTTAAAGTTGAGAATTGTCCCGAGGTTATCCAAAAGTCAGCGTTTTTTGCTTTTTCAAATACGGTTTCAAACGACAATGATAAACTTCCTGTTCCTTTAGTGTCTTGCCATAAATAATTGGCATTTGCTTCTTTAAAAAGCAAACTCCCCCAACTGCTACCGCTTGGTAAATACCATTTGCCTTCAAAAATATCTCCAGCTAAAATAGTAGGTTTTGAGGTTGCTTTTTTTGCCAGTACCATTGTTTCTATATATTCTTTTTCGATAGTAGCAAAGATTTTGTTTGCTTCAACTTGTTTGCAATATAAAGCACCAAATAATTTAATCCATTCTGCTTTTCCTAGAGGTGTTGATTCATTCCAATCGCCATTTAATAGCACCTTTAAACCGCTTTTTTGTAAGTTGTCTAGTGTTGGGTTGTTGTTGTCAATACCGTAACCAATAATTATTTGAGGTTGTAAATCAATCAAAACTTCTGTATTTAAGAATTGATTGTTTCCTAATTCTTTAATTTTTCCTTGTTCAATTCTGCTTCGTACTTTTTCGGAAGATATGTAATCTAAATGCGGAAAACCAATAAGCGAATTTTCAACTCCAAGTATTTCTAATGAAGGAATATGCGTTGTTGATGTTACTACAATGGATTGAATAGGAACCTGAATCGTTGTAAATTGTTGTAAACTATCAGGAACAATTCCGTTTTTTTCTTTTAAAATATAAGTGTAATTTTTGGCTGCTTTTGGCCAAGGATTTGAAACTTTTATAACTGAAAATCCTTTGTGATTTGTAATATAAAGTCCAGATGCATAATGAATTACATTTTTTGAAGTTCCTACTTTCGCTGAAAATACGTTTTCACTATTTTGTTTGCATCCAATGAATGAAAGTACAAATAAGAACAGTGTAAATTTTAAAACAGCTAATTTCATGGAATTGATTTCAAAAAGGCAAAGGTATATCTAATCGCAATTAAAAATCAAATTTTATTTTTTATTCAAATATAATCTTACATTTGCACTCGAATTAAGGTTGTGTTTTTCTTTTATTTGAAAATCACATTAAAAGGGAATTAGGTTCAAAACCTAAGCTGTTCCCGCAACTGTAAGCTACTAAGCTTGTTGTTATCTACAAAACCACTGTTTTGAAAGTGGGAAGTTAGAAGTTAGGGGTTAGAAGTTTAATACTTCTAAACTCTAACTTCTAACCTCCAACTTTGAATGGGAAGGTCAACAACAAGACGCAAGCCAGGAGACCTGCCTTTTTTTTAATAAATATCGAATCTTCGGGAAAAAAGATTCTGAAATTATGACTTTAAGAAAACAATATCTGTTGCTATTCTTTTTTATGTGCCAATTTATTTTGGGGCAAACTGATTCTATTGTTTTAAAGGAAGTAAATGTTACTGATAGCCAATTAAAAAAGTTTTCGAACTCTAAATCGATTTTAAAAATCAATGATTCTGTTATTTTTAAAAACAGGTCTTCATTAACTTCACTTTTAAATTTTAATTCTACTATTTATTTCAAAGAAAACGGATTAGGAATGGTTTCTTCGCCCTCTTTTAGGGGGACAACGGCGCAACAAACCGCTGTTATTTGGAACGGAATTAACATCAATTCACAACTTAACGGACTTACTGATTTTAATACTTTAAATAGTTCTAATTATAATTCAATATCCATTCGTGCCGGAGGTGGAAGCTCGATTTATGGTTCGAGTGCTATTGGCGGAAGCATTCATTTGAATAACGATTTTAACTTTGAAAAAGAATTTTCAAATAATTTACACTTACGGTACGGAAGTTTCAATACACTAAATGTGGATTTTTTGGTCAAAGCATCAACTAAAAAAATGAGCTCTCAATTCTCAGTTTCTAGAAATAGTTCCGATAATGATTTTGATTATTTAGGTACGAATAAAAAGAATGAAAATGGTCAATTTTACAATACAAGTGCCAGTTTTAACTTTGGGTATAAAATAAATGCAACAAATTTTATAAAATTCTACATTCAACTTTTTGATGGTGAAAGGCATTTTTCTGGAACACTAGCTTCAGGTTCTAAAAGCAAGTATCAGGATTTTAATACTAGAAATTTAATTGAGTTTTCTAATATTTATAAAAATACAATTTCGAATGTTCGATTGGCTTTTTTAACAGAATCGTACAACTATTTTGAAGATAAGGATTTATACAATTATAGTTTTGGAAAATCGGAAACAGCAATTGCTAAATATGACTTATCTTATAAATTAAATGATAAAATTAGTTTCAATACACTTATAGATTTTACTAAAGCCAAAGGTTTTGGCTCAGATTTAAAAGAAAATAGTCGTCAAATTCTATCAGGAATTTTTCTAATGAAACATCAACTTACAGATAAACTTTTATATGAATTGAATGTTAGAAAAGAAGTAACTTCAAATTACAAAAGCCCTATATTATATGCTTTTGGAACTAATTATAAGATTTCTAAAACATATACAACAAAATTTAATTTCTCAAAAAATTTCAGAATCCCCACTTTCAATGATTTATACTATAACCCTAGTGGAAACGAAAATTTGAATCCAGAAAGTGCTTATCAATTTGATTTAATTCAAGAAATCACACTTAAAAATTTTGTTTTTTCAATTTCAGGATTTTACAATAAAATCGCTGATATGATAAGCTGGAAACCAAATGATTCTGGTCTTTGGCAACCTATAAATACCAATAAAGTAAAAACATATGGTATAGAAACACGTCTAAGTTATGAAAAGCAAATAAATAAAAATCAAACTATACAATTTGTTGCCAATTATGGATATACTGTTTCAGAAAATGAAATAACCAAAAAGCAATTGATTTATGTTCCGTATCATAAATTAATCTCTAGCGTTGCTTACTCTTATAAAAAAATAACTTTTTATTCAAATTATTTATTTAATGGTCAGGTGTTTACTTCATTTGATAATAAATACAAACTAAAAGAATATACCGTTGTGAATTTAGGAATTGAATATCAGTTTTTGAAGTCATGCAAACTAGGATTTCAGGCGCAAAATCTTTTTAATGAAAAGTATCAAAATGTAGAACAACGCCCTATGCCTGGGAGGAATTACACAGTGAATTTTAACTATAATCTATAATAATTATGAATCTTAACAAATTAGTTTTTTTGGCTTTATTTAGCGCTGTTTTTTTTACTTCTTGTAGTGACAACGATGATACAATTGTTGAAACACCACTAGGAGCTTATGATAATGGCGTTTTGATTTTAAATCAAGGAGGATTTAATAAAGGCAACGCTTCGATATCCTATCTTTCTGAGGATTTAAATACTTTTCAAAACAATATTTTTGCATTGGTAAATCCTGAAATTACGCTAGGTGATACGGCTCAAGATGTTGGTTTTTATAATGAGTTAGCTTACATTGTTTTAAATGGTTCTAATACAATAAAAATTGTAAATCGCTATACAATGGCTTATGTTGCAACAATTTCTAAAGGTTTATCAAATCCAAGATACATTGTTTTTAATGAAGGAAAAGGATATGTTTCTAATTGGGGAAATGGTGGTAGTACAACTGATGACTATATTGCAGTTATAAACTTGTCAGACAATTCACTTTCAACCCCAATTCCGGTTTTGGAGGGTCCAGAACGACTGGTTATTTCAAATAATAAATTATATGTAGCGCAACAAGGAGGATTTGGATTTGGTTCAACAGTATCAGTAATTAATCTGTCTACTAATGCGGTGTCATCTATAGACGTTGGAGATGTTCCTAATTCTTTAGAAATTTCAGGAGGTACTTTATACGTTTTAAGCGGTGGAAAACCAAGCTGGACTAATAGTGAAACTGCAGGAAAATTATCAAAAATAAACTTATCAAATGATGCTGTTTCAGGTACAATAGATTTTATATTACCATTACATCCATCTAATTTAGAAATTTCAAATAGTGATTTGTTTTATACAGTCGGTTCGGATATTTTTAAAACAACTGTAACTGCATCAACATTACCAAATGTTGCTTTATTTTCTACAACTGCGCAAGGAGTTTATGGTGTATATAGTTTTGAAGTTCAAAACGGAAAAATTTATGTTGGAGATGCAGGAGATTATAGTTCTGATGGAAATGTTCATATATATTCATCTAAAGGAACTTTAGAATCATCTAAAACTGTTGGAATAATTCCAGCAGGATTTTATTTTAATTAAACCACTATAGACTTTAAGTACATAAATTTGTTTTGTCAGACTAAATGATACTAGAAAAAAATGCTTTTTTACCGCAGATTCGCAGATTAATTAGAACATTAAAATCTGTGAATCTGTGGTAAATTTTTTAAAAGTTAAAGTAAAATGTACTAAATTGCAATGCTTACCCTATTTTTGAATAATTAAGGCAATTCTACATACATCTCGCTTTTAAATCTATTTAAAGTGTAGTTGTCTATAATGTTTTCAAAAATTACTTTGGGATTTTGTGGAGCTTTTCTTCCAGAACCTTTAATTTTAGAAATCGCAAGGTCTAAGAGCGGATCGCTCAGGTCACCTAAAACACCTAATTTTGTAAAATCTTCTTTTAACTCAACATCGGGTTTTAATCCTCCTTTATTATAATCTCCAAACCCGTCTTTATTTACAATTTTTAAAACTAATGGTTGCATAGCATAACGATGTGAAGGATTTATATCTTTTTTAGAAAAATCTGGGGAGTCATATAATGTAATGGACCCTACATTTTTTCCTGTAGTAAAATCCCCAATTTGAATAACGTTTATATACGGTTTCAGTCCATTAATTACTAATTCACTTGCTGACGCAGTATTTTCTGAAGTTAGAATATATATTTTGTTCAAATTCAAACTATTTATATTTGCGCCGCTATTAATTTTATCTGTAAAAAAATTGGTTAAATTGTCACGGTTAGTAGCGTTAAAATTGGCTTCTACTTTAGCATTCCATTGCTGTCTAGCAAAAACTTGACCTTTAAATTGTCCGGTAATCATACTCGCTAATCGGGTAGCAGTAGCAACAGAACCTCCAGGATTGTATCGTAAATCTAAAACAAAATCAGTTATTCCTTGCGATTTTAATTCCCCAAAAGCGTTATTCAATTGAGTTTCATAATTAGGATAAAAACCATTGTACATTAAATACCCAATCTTAGCATTACCACTCTCGATTACTTTATTAATATAAACAGGATTTTCAGACAAAACAGTTTTCGTTAAAGTTACAGATCGACCATTAGGAGTAAAATTTCCGTTATCATAATCGGCAAGATTTAAAGTATAGGTTTCAGACTTGCTTAATTGAGACAAATTTTCATTTCTAGTATTGGCTCTATCTCTAAACAAAGCTACTCCATTTACAGCATAAAAAATATCGCCACGTTTAATGTCTTTGTTTGAAGCATCTGAATTAGGTAAAACATATTCAACAAAGCCAATAACAGCATTTTCGTCTTGGTTTTTATACTTAAAGCTATATGAAACCCCATTGTTTTTTGTAGTTCCAGAAAGAACCCCTTCTAATAAAGAATAATCGGAAGTGATGAAACTAAATCGATCTATAGCATCGCTTTTAGGAAATTTACTTATAGGTTTATTAAGTAAATTTTGAAACAAATCAGACTGATTAGAGTAACTATAGAGAAATGAATTTAAATCTTTTTGATATTGAAATCTAGAATCCGACAAATTTGGGACATCGGCTTGCCATAAATAATATAAATTTAAGCCTTTCCAAATGAAATCATTTACTTTTAATTCTTCTGGTGTAGCTACATCATCAAAATCTTCACAACTTTGTAAAGCAAAAAAAGGCAGGAAAAATAAAAGTATAAATTTAAATAATGGTTTCATAAAAAGTAGTGTTGATATATTATCAACGTAAAAATACTAACTTTAGTTTTATTTTCTATTCTTTGTAACAAATATAAATGTCTGTCGTCTTGATTGTATAACGAGTTATTAAATGATTTTATGAACCAAAACGACTTTGTGTTGCTAATTGCGCCATTCAAGGACAAGGTCTTTAGGCTGGCAAAGCGATTGCTCATAAGTACTGAGGAAGCTGAAGATGCTACTCAGGAAGTTTTAGTAAAATTATGGAGTAAAAATGAAAATTTAGATAATTATAATAGTGTTGAAGCTTTTGCGATGACTATTACTAAAAATTATTGTCTAGATCAGTTAAAGTCAAAAAGAGCTGGAAATCTTAAGATTGAGCATACTAATTTTACAGAAAACCAGCCTGGTTTAGACAAAAAAGTAGAAGACAGCGACAGTTTACATTGGGTGGAGAAAATAATTGACCAATTACCTGAACAACAACGATTAATTGTTCAACTTAGAGATATCGAGCAATATGAATTTGAAGAAATCGCTACAATTTTAGAATTGAATGAAACCGCTATTCGAGTAGCGCTTTCAAGAGCAAGAAAAACAATACGTGAATTTATGATAAAAACACACAATTATGGAGTCCAGTAAAATAGAAATACTATTGGAAAAATACTTTGAGGGACAAACCAATAGTAGCGAAGAAAACGAGTTGCGAAATTATTTTTCTTCCCCAAATGTATTGCCTCATTTAGAACAGTACAAACCTTTATTTGGTTATTTTGCTGTTGCAAAACAGGAAGAATTTAAGCCAAATATTCAATTACAATCTAAAAGACTTAGAGTAACTTGGTTGTCAATTGCGGCATCGGTTGTTGTTTTGCTAGGAATAGGAACGTATGTATATTTTAATACTTATGCTAATCAAAATCAGGATTTAGGAACCTATAACGATCCTGAAATTGCTTTTAAGGAAACCCAAAAAGCATTAGCCTTATTGTCAAATCAAGTAAACATAGGCATAGAAAGCGTTCGCTATGTTGAAGAATATCAGCATTCAAAAAATTTAATTTTTAAACCATAATAAATAAAAAAATGAGAAAATTTATAATCACAGCAGTATTTGTATTTGTTTCAAATACTTTTTTCGGACAGTCGGCTTTTGATAAATTCGATGGTCAAGATGATGTAACCTCAATTATAGTGAACAAAAAAATGTTCGAATTGATGAGTAAGGTAAAAATGGATGCCACTGACAAACAAGCGCAGCAATATCTCAATTTGATTAAAAAATTAGACAATCTAAAAGTGTTTACCACAAAAAGTACAAGAGTAGAAAATGAAATGAAAGCGGCTGCCGACAAGTACATAAAAACATCAGGTTTAGAAGAATTGATGCGTGTAAACGAAAACGGAAGAAACATTAAAATTCTTGTAAAATCAGGGGCAAGCGATTCTCAAGTTAAAGAATTACTGATGTTTATTGAGGGTGCTAAGAATGACGATACAGTTTTAATGTCATTGACTGGTGATTTCGATTTGAATGAAATTTCAGTTCTTACCGATAAAATGAGAATTCCTGGCGGTGACGATTTGAAGAAAGCAACAAAAGGGAAAAAGTAGTATGCGACTGATTTACTGTTTTTTAGCGATTTGCAGTTTGATTTTATTAAGTTGCAATTCAGAACCTAGTTTGCAGAAATACTTTGTAGAAAATACCGAAAACAAGAATTTTATTGCACTAGATGTGTCGCCGAGCATTTTGAATATTGATAAATCAGAATTATCAGCAGAACAAAATCAAGCCTTGCAATCATTTGATAAAATGAATATTCTAGCTTTCAAATTAAATGCTACAAATCAAGCGCAATTTGAAATAGAACGTGCTAAAGTAGACACTATTTTAAAAGATGTGAAATACCAACAATTGATGAAATTTGGTTCAGGCAAAGAGGGTGCGTCTGTAAGTTTTGTAGGTACAGACGATCATATTGAAGAGTTTGTCTTATTTGCTAATAAAAAAGAAAACGGATTTGCAGTGATTCGAATTTTAGGAAGAGACATGAATCCAACCAATATTATGACCATGATGTCAGTTTTACAAAGTGCTAATATCGATTTAGAACAATTGAAACCCCTGCAGGAAATGTTTAAAAAATAGATTTAAAAGGTTAATTCAATTCAAAAAGCGTCCTGATTTAGTAAACTGGAACGCTTTTTTTATGAAATAAAATTACTTCTTGAAATATTTGAAAGGTACAAACAACATCCCAAAACATTCGCCATCTTCTTTTCCTACGTGTTTATGGTGCATTTTATGAGCTCTTCTTACCGCTTTACCATAGGCACTATTAGCATTTCGGAACAATTTAAAACGTTGATGAATAAAGATATCATGAACGATAAAATAAGCCAATCCATAAGCAAAAATCCCTAATCCTAAGGCCAGTCCAATAGCTAGAATATTGTTTTGCCACAGCAAGAAAAATCCAATACTAACCACTGCATAAAAAATAAAAAAAGCGTCATTACGTTCAAACCAAGAATCATGATCTTTTTTATGATGATCGGCATGTAATGACCATAAAAATCCGTGCATAATGTATTTATGACTGAACCAAGCCATAAACTCCATGAAGATAAAAGTTGCAAAAAAAACAAAAACATTCAACCACATGATATTTTAAATTTAAATTATATTCAATTTGTATGAGAAATAGCACTTGGCAAAAAGACCGTATTTTTGATAATCAGAAACCCTAATTCGGGTGTTTTTTATTTCAGATGAAGGTGTTTTTTTTAACTTGGAAAGCAATTTTTTATAATAGCAATAAGCGGTGTAAACGCCAAATTTTGCCTCTAATGGTAAATATACAATTCCTTCATAACCGGCTTTAAAATCGGCTTCAATTTCTTCAATAATTTTCAATTTTGAAACTTCGTCTAAACGATTCAAATCGGTATTTGGGAAATACGTTCTGTTTAAATCTTCAAAATCAGCTTTCAAATCCCGAAGAAAATTCACTTTCTGGAAAGCCGATCCCAGTCGCATGGCAGATTCTTTTAATTCTTCATATTTTGCAGCATCGCCATTAACAAAAACTTTCAAACACATTAAGCCTACAACATCTGCCGAGCCAAAAATGTACTCATTATATTCTTCCTGACTTTTATATTCGGTTTTAGTTAAATCGAGTTTCATGCTTTTCATGAAAGCGTCAATCAATTCATTTGGAATGTTATATTTAGAAACGGTATGTTGAAAAGAATTTAAGATTGGATTTAAACTGATTTTATGTTTTAAAGCCAGTTCTAAATTTGTCTCAAAAATTGAAAACAATTCTTCTTTGTTATACTCATGAAAAGTATCTACAATTTCATCTGCAAATCGCACAAAACCATAAATATTATAAATGTCTTGTCGTATACTTGGTGCCAACATTTTTACGGCCGAGGAAAAAGAAGTGCTGTAGGACTGCGTAACGTTCCTACTACATTCAAATGAAATTTTATCAAATAGCGATTTCATAGTACTAAATATTTTTTTCTATTAATTCGGCTACTAATTTTCCCGAAATTAATGCTGGAGGAACACCTGGCCCAGGAACTGTAAGCTGTCCAGTAAAGTACAAATTACTAACTTTTTTGCTTTTTAATTTAGGTCTTAAAAAAGCAGTTTGCAATAGTGTATTTGCCATTCCGTAGGCATTTCCTTTATAAGAGTTGTATTCCGAAACAAAATCATTTTTACAAAATGACTGTTTAAAGATAATATTATTTTTTACATTTTGCTGTGTTAATTTTTCAAAACGGTCAATAATTTTTTCAAAATAAACTTCGCGCAACTCTTCAGAGTCTACTATTCCTGGGGCTAATGGTATTAGAAAAAACCCCGATTCCATTCCTTTTGGAGCGGCTGTTTCATCGGTTATTGATGGGAAATTAGCGTAAAATAATGGTTCTATAGGCCATTGAGGTTTATCGTAAATATCTATGGCATGTTGATTAAAATCGACATCAAAAAATAAAGCATGATGAGAAATGTTTTCTATTTTTTTATCGAAACCTACATAGAATAATAATGAGGAAGGAGCAAAAACTCTACTCTCCCAATATTTTTCGGAGTACGCTCGGTGTTCTTCGTCTAATAAAGTTTCAGTGTGATGGTAATCGGCGCCGCTTAAAATGACATCTGCTTTCAGCGTTTCTCCATTAACCACTAATGCGACTGCTTTTTTATTTTCAACAATTATTTTTTCTATAGTTGCATTTACTTGAAAAGTTACGCCCAGTTCTATAGCCAATTTTTCCATGGCTGATACTACATCATACATGCCTGTTTTGGGATGCCAAGTTCCTAGACCGAAATCAGCAAAATTCATAAAGCTATAGAAAGAAGGTGTGTCTGAAGGTTTAGCTCCTAGAAATAAAACCGGAAATTCTAAAATTTGTATTAATCGAATGTTTTTGAATTTTTTGCGAATGTCTCTACTAATGTTGCTAAAAAACTGATTTACTTTCTTGGCAGTTTCTAGGGTAATTAATTCTAACGGAGAAACACCAGGCCTGTATACCAAATCCTTTATCGCAATATCATAATTGCTTTTGGCTTCATTCATGAATTCTTCCAGAATTTTACCACTGCCTTTTTCAATAGTTTCGAAAGTAGTTACAATTTCTGGCAAATTATCGGCTATGGCTATAAAGTCATTTATTCCGTAATATACTCTGTAGGCAGGCGACAGTTTTATGAGTTGGTAATAGTCGGAAGTTTTTTTGTCAAAATCTCCAAAAAATCGTTCGAATACATCAGGCATCCAATACCAGCTCGGACCCATATCAAAAGTGAAACCATCTCGTTTGAGTTGGCGCGCTCTACCACCGATGGAATCATTTTTTTCGTAAACTGTTACTCGATGTCCTTTTTTTGCTAGGTAACAAGCAGCAGAAAGTGCTGAAAAACCAGAACCAATTACTTTTATATCTTTTTTCATATTGTCTAACAAAGGTAATTAAAAGCTAAAAAAATAATAGTTTTTTGAAGTCAATTTTATAAATTATTTACCAATTCAGAAATAGAGCGATGAATTTTATTGTTGTGTTTTAAATTATCAGTGTCAATAAATTCAACCATTCTACCTAATAACCATAACTCTGAATTTTCATCGATTATTTCTGAATTCAATTTATTTATATAGTCATTGATTTCATCTTTGTTTGGCTCTACAGTTAAGTAAGAAACATAAACAATTTTGTCAAAATACGTTTTAAGGTCTTTTAAGCTTTCAATTGGGACACTCTCACCAAGATAAATAGACTTATACCCGTGAAAATTGACTTCATAATTCAGATACATCAATCCCAATTCGTGTATTTCGTTTGATGGTAGGTATAAAACAAAAACTTTATCGGTATTTACCGGATCAGTAGTTTGCAAATTCTCTGTGTTTATTAATACTTTTTGTTTAATTAAATAGGTGATGAAATGTTCATGAGCAGGAGTTATAGTGTCCGATTGCCACAATAATCCAATTTCACTCATAAGCGGAATAAATACTTCGTAAAACACTTCACGGAATGATTTTTTAGAAAGCAAAGTATTGTAAGTATTAAAAAATAATGCCTGATCAAAATTCATCATCGACATTTTAAACGCATTAATAGCATGATGTTTTGCGCTTTTTTCAGAAATAATTTCCCTTACTAGAGCAGGTATAGTCTCTTGTGGGTATTTTGATATTTTTGATATTTTGTAGCCGTGATTGTGCAACAAGACTATATTTAATAGCTTTTGCAAACCTGCTAAATCATAGAATCTAATATTGGTATCGGTGCGCATGGGCTCTAGAACATTGTATCTCTTTTCCCAAATACGAATAGTATGCGCTTTAATACCAGAAAGGTTTTCTAAATCCTTAATGCTAAAGACATTTTTTACATTGTTCATCTTTTCTGAATATTTATTAAACAAAAGTAATTCTTTTTTTTTGTTTAACGATAGATTATATAAAATAATTTAAACCAAATAGGGGCAGTGAATTTTGTTTCATTTTTTATGGAATTTGGAATGCAAGTTGAATAAACAATTACTAAATAATATAAAACCCCGTTGGGTGCAAGTATTGAATTTTAAGGTCTTGCAAATAAGGGAGTTTCTCTTTTGTATAGGTTAAAAGCAATAAAATTTTAACATTTACGGGAATAGTAATTTTAATTCATTTGGATTTATTAGATTTGGGTATTGTAGTAATACAATTACAGGACTTGTTTCACACTTATCCACACTAATAAAATGTTATAGGTCCGATTCAATAGGGCTTACAAACCTGTTTGCAGTAACTTTTGCGAAAAAAAATCGAAAAAATTTGACTTTAATACCAAGTATTGGTATCTTTGGTAAAAAGATAAATTATGGCACGCAATACATCAATATTATTAGGAGACTATTTTGAAAACTTTATTAATGAACAAATTGCTACAGGAAAATATAGTTCAGTAAGTGAAGTTGTTAGAACTGCATTAAGGGTTTTTGAGCAAGAGGAAACTAAAACAAAATCGCTAATCAATGAACTAAAAATTGGTGAAAGAAGTAGTAAAATCAGAAATTTTGACCGAAATAAAAATCTTGAAATGCTAAAAGCTAATTTTCAAAAATAATGCCCGAGTATATAATTAGTGAAAAGGCATTAGAAGATATTAATAACATTTGGATTTATACGGCGGAAAATTGGTCTGTTGAACAAGCAGATCGATATTATAACTTAATAATTGACGAAATTGAATATATCGTCGATAATTTAGATATGGCTCGTGACTTTGGGAAAATTAGAGAATCATATAGATACTCAAAAGTAAAATCACATTTAATTTTCTTTAAAAAAGACAAGACGAACGAAATTGAAGTCGTTAGAGTTTTACACGAAAGAATGGACATTGAAAACCGATTATCGGAATAAATACTTCCACCAACACTTGCTAAATCTTACGGCTAGTTTTCGGTAAATTGTTCGTTTACTTTTCATAACTTCGCTCGGTAGGAAATGGAAAAAAAGATTTCCATAAGCTTCCACGAGATTTAGCATCGACCGTTGTATGTCGGTTATAGAAAACCAAATACTTTCTTATGAAAAAATTATTCTTATATACAGTTTTATTAATTAGCTGTAATGTATTTAGTCAAGAACTAAATTTTAAGTTATTTGAAAAGTTAAATAGTTATTCACTTGCTTCTTCAAAAGAATTGTTAGTTGACGGTCATGGATTTTTAGTTGCTGGAGAAAATAAATATTTACATCCAAAATCAACGCAAGAAACTTTTCTGTTAATTAATTTGAGTGATTCGCAATTTGACAATAATACCCGAATGGCAAGGAAATTAGAGATTATTTGTTCAAGCGACTTTGATTTAAATAGTTTTAAGTCTGAATTATTAGAATATGGATACAATTATGATGGAAGTTCAAAAGATGATTCCATTAATTTTAAAAGCTACAAAAAAGAAGATAACAAAGAACTTATAATTTTAAAACTTAGTGAAAAAAAGTATCAAATAATCTTTCTTACAAAATTTTTAAAAAAATAATATGACTTTCGAAGAGGCAATGGAATTTAGAAAAAAATTTGGAAAGCAATTTCCCGTATCAGAAAATACTATCGGAAATGTATTCATAGTTCCTTTGAAAGATTCAGACCTCGTTAATTATCTTACTGATTATCGCGGTTATTCATTCGATGATGATACAGCAAAAAAGTATTCTTCTAATACTGAATTTCAAGTTTGTTCACTGTGGACAGACGGAACAAACGTAATTAAAAAAGTATTGAAATCTGAATAAACAAAACCGAATGACATAAAAGCTTTTGTCAAGATTGAGAGTTTTAGGTCTTAATAAAAAGTTAGTTTTTACTTTTTAAAAACCTAAAACAAAAACATTACATATTTAAAATTAAAAAATCCTAATTACTTACAAATTAAGTATTTAGGATTTTTTTTGTTCTAAAAGTGACCACGGTGGGATTTGAACCCACACGCCCTTGCGAGCACCAGCCCCTCAAGCTGGCAAGTCTACCGTTTCTCCACGTGGCCTAAAACAAAAAAAGTCATCCGCCTCCGGCGAACAACTTTTTGTGACCTGACTGGGGCTCGAACCCAGGACCCCATCATTAAAAGTGATGTGCTCTACCAACTGAGCTATCAAGTCGTAGCATGAAGATTATGTGAAAATTTGTGACCTGACTGGGGCTTCCCGATTCTCTTCGCTCTCGGGATAAACTTCTCGCCCAAGACATCTGGCATTAAAATTGTGACCTGACTGGGGCTCGAACCCAGGACCCCATCATTAAAAGTGATGTGCTCTACCAACTGAGCTATCAAGTCATTAACATTTCTTCAATGCGGGTGCAAATATAAGGCGTTATTATTTATTTTTCAAAGCTATTTTATTTTAAATTTGCCTTTTTTTACTATTTATTGTTAATGTCTTTGTTTATAAGGTTTTATTGCTATGAAGAAAATAATTTTGATTGGTTATATGGGTTCCGGGAAGTCTACAATTGCAAAATTATTGTCAAAAAGCATCGGTTTTGAGTATCTAGATTTGGATGAATTGATTGAAAAAGAGCTAGATTCATCGGTTTCTTCTATTTTTGAGCAAAAAGGAGAAGTCTATTTTAGGAAAAAAGAACACGAGATTTTAAAGAAAACGCTCCAATTAAATCAAAATTTGATTATAAGTCTAGGAGGTGGCACGCCTTGTTTTGCTAATAATCTAGAATTGCTGCAAGCAGAAACGATTACGACCATTTATTTGAAAGCTTCTATTGAAAACTTATACAGAAGATTGCAGTTTCAAAAAGCCAATAGACCTTTAATCGCTTCAAAAAACGAAGAAGAAATGAAAGAGTTTATTGCAAAGCATCTTTTTGAACGCAGTTTTTATTACAATCAAGCGAAATATATTTTTACAACAGATAATAAATCGCCTGAGGAAACAGTTTCAGAAATAAAAGCGGTCTTAATTTAAATAAGCATAATTGTTGTCCTTTTCGAAAACAACCTGAACATGTTCCTGTAACGACGTGCTCAATGAAATTCCTTTAAAATCGGCCTTAACTGGATATTTTTTATGATTTCTATCGACTAATACGGCTGTTTTAAATTTCTTAAGAGGTACTTCTAAAAAGTGTTTTACGCCATAAACGAGTGTAGTTCCCGAGCTTAAAACATCATCTACAAGAACAAGTCCTTTATTTTGATAGGCTTCTTTTGGTATAGAGGTTGTAATAGGAGCAGTAGGATTTAGTTTATCGATATAAACTTCGCACAATATTATTTTTAGTGTTGAGATGGATTCTAAAGCCAATGCGATTTTTTCGGCAAAAACATATCCGTTTCTTGTAATTCCAGCTATCACAATGGTATCTTCATCTACAAAAGTTTCGTAGATTTGATAGGCAATCCGCTTTATTTTATGGGCTATTTCAAGGTTGTTTAGGATAATATTTTGACTCATTTTTTGTAATTTTTTAAAATTCAAATAATTTTTAAGACTCGTTTTCAGCTTCATTTCCAAAATTGTCAAGATCTCTTCTGTCTTTTTTAGTAGGTCTCCCGTCTCCTGTTTTTCGGTAATGTTCTTTGGCCAATTTTAATAATTCTAAATGTTGGTATACTTCGGCGGGAGTTTCGTTTTTTCTGTAAATGTCAACTAATTTTGCGCCAACCCGACTTTCAGGAATATCGAGCACTGTTATAATTTGAGTGATTTGATCTTTTCTAAAAGTAATAGTATCAGAAGGAAAGACTTCTTTGGATGGTTTTGCAAGTTGTCCGTTTACTGTAATATGATTTTTTTTACAGGCTTCTGTAACCATATTTCTAGTTTTGTAATACCGTACACACCATAAAAACTTATCTACTCTCATATTTTTCTAAAATCGGCGTTAAATTATTCACAAAAGTAAATCAAAATTGTATCTTGCGCCCACAAAAATCATCTAATAAATGAACAAATTTAAGTTTTATTTTGTTTTAATTTCTTTCGTTGCTTTGCTTTTTTCTTGTACCAAAAACGACGATACTCCAGAACCAGTTCCGGTAAGAGCTTTTAGTGTTCAATACGATACTGACATAGCTACAATTGAAGAATATCTCAAATCGTATTATATTGTAAATGATGTAAACAATCCAGATTTTGCTGATGAAAATATTACTTTCGCGAAAATTCCGGATGGAGTAGTACAAAAACCAATTTTTGACTTTTTGAATAGTGATAGTTACCCAAAACTATTAACGAAAGACGTACTACTTCATGACATTACCTATAAAATCTATTATTTAAAACTAAGAGCAGATAACGAATTAGGGAAAAAGCCTATACGTGTTGATGAGGTTTTAGCAGCTTACAGTGGGTTTTACTTGAGTAGTAAAACCGAAGAATCTGTAACGACTACAGTGGGAACACCTTTTGAAACCGTTTTATTTCCGCAATCAATGTTAGGTTTAGACCGAACCATTAGAGGTTGGGGAGAGATTTTTCCTCAATTTACGACTGGAATTTACGATGCAACTCCAAGTCCAGATCCCGCTTCTTTTACGAAATTTGGTGCAGGAGTTATGTTTTTGCCTTCAGGATTAGCGTATTTCAATAGTCCGCCATTGGGCTCTAGAATACCTTCTTACGCTCCTTTAGTGTTTACTTTTAAATTATATGATGTAAAACATGCTGATCAAGATCAAGACGGAGTACTTTCAAAAGATGAAAATGTTGTTGATGAAAATGGTAATTTTACCAATCAAGATACTGATAAAGACGGAAGATCAGACTATCTAGATATAGATGATGATGGTGATGGTGTTTTAACTAAAAACGAAATAAAAATAAATGGTGTTATACCAACTAGCTATGATTTAATTTTAGATTGTAGCGGGTTAACTACTGGAACAAAAAAGCACTTAGATAAATCATGTTTCTAGAATAAACTAAATCACAAAAAATCCCGACTCGTTAATTTACAAGTCGGGATTTTTTTGGTTTAAGAAAAAACGATTTATTTTCTCTTTATTACTTTTTCAACAGCTGCAACAATAGCTTGATTGTTGAGTTTGTATTTTTCCATTAATTGCTCTGGAGTACCACTTTCGCCAAAACTATCCTGAACGGCAACAAATTCTTGCGGCGCCGGATTATTCAAAGTCAGTACTCTAGAAATGCTTTCTCCTAATCCGCCAAGGATATTGTGTTCTTCGGCAGTAACGATACATTTTGTTTTAGCTAATGATTTTAAAATGGCAGCTTCGTCTAATGGTTTGATGGTGTGAATATTGATAACTTCTGCTGAAATTCCTTTAGCTTCTAACGCTTCGGCAGCAATTAAAGCTTCCCAAACCAAATGTCCTGTTGCAACAATAGTTACATCTGAACCTTCGTTTAAAAGAATAGCTTTCCCTATTTCGAAAGGTTCATCAGCTGGTGTAAAGTTAGCAACAACAGGACGTCCAAAACGCAAGTAAACCGGCCCGTGATGGTCAGCAATTGCCAATGTAGCCGCTTTAGTTTGATTGTAATCACAAGTGTTAATTACAGTCATTCCTGGCAACATTTTCATTAATCCAATATCTTCTAAAATTTGATGTGTTGCTCCGTCTTCTCCTAAAGTTAAACCTGCATGCGAAGCACAGATTTTCACGTTTTTATCGGAATAAGCTACTGATTGACGAATTTGATCGTAAACTCTTCCTGTAGAAAAGTTGGCAAACGTCCCAGTAAAAGGAATTTTTCCGCCAATAGTTAAGCCGGCTGCAATACCAATCATGTTGGCTTCGGCAATTCCTATTTGAAAAAAACGTTCTGGATGATTTTTTTTGAAATCGTCAAATTTTAATGAACCTATTAAGTCAGCACAAAGCGCTACTACATTTTCATTTTTTTGACCCAACTCGGTCATTCCTGCTCCAAAACCGGAACGGGTATCTTTACTTCCTGTATTTGTATATTTTTTCATTTTCCTCCCCCAACCCCTCCAAATGAGGGGAGTTCCTATTGGGGTAAATAGGTTTTTATATTTTTATTTATCAATTTTTGTAGCTGTCCCTCTCCTTCGGGGAGGCTAGGTGGAGATTAATAGTCTCCTAAAGTTTCTTGGTTTTGACTTAATGCGTTTTCTAATTGTGCGTCATTTGGTGCTTTACCATGCCAAGCATGACTGTACATCATATAATCAACGCCATTACCCATTTCGGTATGCAATAAAACACAAACAGGTTTTCCTTTTCCTGTTCTTGATTTTGCATCGGTCATCCCGGCAATAATAGCCTCAAGATTGTTTCCTTCTTTTATTTCCAAAACATCCCAATCAAAAGCTTCAAATTTAGCACGAATGTTTCCCATTGCCAATACTTCATCAGTAGTACCATCAATTTGTTTTCCGTTTAAATCGATAGTGGCAATAAGATTGTCAACTTTTTTTGCAGAAGCATACATAATGGCTTCCCAGTTTTGTCCTTCTTGCAATTCGCCATCCCCATGAAGGGAATAGATGATATGATTGTCTCCGTTTAATTTTTTAGCTTGGGCAGCACCAATAGCTACTGACATTCCTTGTCCTAAAGAACCTGATGCAATTCTAACTCCAGGCAAACCTTCATGAGTTGTAGGATGCCCTTGTAAACGACTGTTAAGCAATCTAAATGTGGCTAATTCAGCAATAGGAAAATAACCACTTCTGGCAAGAACACTATAGAAAACAGGTGAAATATGACCATTAGAAAGAAAGAAAAGATCCTCGCCAATTCCGTCCATATCAAAACCTTCTTTTCTATCCATTAGGTTTTGGTATAGGGCTATTAAAAATTCGGTACAGCCAAGAGAACCTCCAGGATGTCCTGAATTTACTGCATGAACCATTCTAAGAATGTCTCTTCTTACTTGAATAGTTAAATCGTTTAATTGTTGTATGTTAGGCTTCATTTTATATATTAAAGTTAAACTTTGGCAAAAGTAATTTTTATTTTCTCTTAAGACAAATGATTTTCATAATAGTTATCATAAGAGTAACTATTGTCTGTTAAATAAAATCCTAAATCTTAAATCCTAAGTGCTAAATCTTTTATCTTTGCCGACTGAAAATAATTATATGAAGTTTGATTTATTACATAAGGACCCGCAAACAAAAGCCAGAGCAGGAAGCATTACTACTGATCATGGTATAATTGAAACTCCAATTTTTATGCCTGTTGGGACAGTTGCTTCTGTAAAAGGGGTGCATCAACGCGAACTAAAAGAAGAGATAAATCCAGATATTATCCTCGGAAACACTTATCATTTGTATTTAAGACCTCAAACACAAATTTTAGAAAAGGCGGGAGGGTTACATAAATTTATGAATTGGGATAGAAATATTTTGACTGATTCAGGCGGTTATCAAGTGTATTCGTTATCGGCAAACAGAAAAATAAAAGAAGAGGGCGTAAAGTTTAAATCGCACATTGACGGTTCATATCATTTTTTCACGCCTGAAAATGTAATGGAAATTCAACGAACCATTGGAGCAGATATCATCATGGCTTTTGATGAATGTACCCCGTATCCTTGTGATTATAGGTATGCGCAACGCTCGATGAAAATGACGCACCGTTGGTTAGACCGTTGTATCAATCATTTAGAGAAAGTGCCTACAAAGTACGGATATGACCAAACATTTTTTCCAATTGTACAAGGGAGTACTTATAAAGATTTAAGAATGCAATCGGCGGAATACATTGCAAATGCAGGACAGCAAGGCAATGCCATAGGAGGGTTGTCAGTAGGCGAACCTGCTGAAGAAATGTATGCTATGTCCGAAATAGTTTGTGATATTTTACCTGAAGACAAACCGAGATACTTGATGGGTGTAGGAACACCAATAAATATTTTAGAAAATATTGCTCTTGGTATAGATATGTTCGATTGTGTAATGCCAACTCGTAACGCAAGAAACGGAATGCTATTTACTGCAAACGGAACCATAAATATAAAAAATAAAAAGTGGGAAGACGACTTTTCTCCGTTAGATGAAATGGGAATAACTTTCGTTGATACCGAGTATACAAAAGCTTATTTAAGACATTTATTTGCAGCAAATGAATATTTGGGTAAACAAATTGCTACTATTCATAATCTTGGGTTTTATATGTGGTTGGTTCGTGAGGCTAGAAAGCATATATTAGCAGGAGATTTCAGAGTTTGGAAAGAAATGATGGTAAAAAATATGAGCCAAAGATTGTAATTTCAGGTTGATTTGCTTAATCGTTGATTCGGTTAAACAATGAAATAGTTCAACGATTAAACAAAAAAATGCTTACAATAATAGATAAATACATTCTTAAAAGATACTTAGCTACTTTTTCAGTGATGCTGTTGTTGTTTATTCCTATAGGAATCATCATTGATGTTTCTGAAAAGATCAATAAAATGATAGCGCACAAAGTGCCTTTTAAAGAAATTGTCAGTTATTATATTGATTTTGTAGTGTATTTTGCCAATATTCTTTTTCCAATTTTTTTGTTTTTATCAATAATTTGGTTTACCTCAAAATTGGCAAATAATACGGAGATAATTGCTATACTGAGTTCGGGTATTTCATTTACTCGTTTTTTAAGACCTTATATTATTGGAGCTACTTTTGTTTCATTAATTTCATTATTAATGGGCTTTTTTTTAGTTCCAAAAGCGAGCGAGGGTTTTAAAAATTTTAGGTACACCTATCTTATAGGAAACGGACAAGCTGAAATGAGGCAAATGTCAGACGTTTTTAGACAAATTAGCGATGATGAATTTATATATGTAAGCAATTTTAATTCGATATCAAAAACCGCTTTCAATTTCTCTCTCGAAAAATTCAAAGGCGATAAATTAGATTATAAAATTACTGCCAATAGAATTAAATGGAATCCTAAAGATAGCACGTACACCCTTTTTGGATATACCAAAAGAACAGTTGGAAAACTTGATGATTTTATTGAGCAAGCCGATCAAAAAGTACATAAGTTCAATTTTGAACTCGACGATTTAACACCTACCGTTTTTGTAGCTGAAACGTTAAGTCTTTTTGATTTAATTGATTTTATTGATAGGGAAAAAAGTAGAGGTAATGCAAACATTAATGTTTACCTAACTGTTTTATACAAAAAGTATAGCGTTCCGGTTTCAGCATTTATATTAACAATAATTGCTGTTGCTGTTTCTTCTATGAAACGACGAGGTGGAATGGGAATGAATTTGGCGATAGGAATTCTTTTGTCTTTTTCTTTTGTGTTTTTTGAGAAAATTTTTGGAGTTATGGCAGAATCATCTACAATACCTCCAATTATTGCTGTTTGGATACCTAATATTGTTTTCGGAAGCTTAGCCATTTATCTTTTACGAAATGCAAAGCGATAATCTAAAAAGCTATCTTCATCTCCATATAATTGTTTTTATTTGGGGATTCACAGCTGTTTTAGGAGCTTTAATTTCACTCGATGCCATACCACTAGTTTGGTATAGAATGTTAATCGCTTTCGTTTTTATATTTCTTTATGTTTGGTTCAAAAAATTTTCTTACAAAGTACCCCTAAAAGCACTTATAGGATTCTTATTTTTAGGATTAATAATCGCTTTGCATTGGTTAACTTTTTTTAAAGCTATCAAAGTTTCCAATGTGTCTGTAACTCTAGCGTGTCTATCAACTGGAGCTTTTTTTACTTCCTTATTGGAGCCATTATTTATTGGAAGAAAAATTGTTTTTTATGAAGTTTTTTTCGGGTTAATTGTGGTTTTTGGATTAGGAATTATATTTAAAGTAGAAGCAAATTACATTGAGGGAATTCTTTATGCTTTGTGTTCGGCATTATTATCAGCTCTCTTTTCAATTTTTAATAGCAAATATGCTAAAGTTTATAATCCTTCAATAATTTCTTTTTATGAAATTTTTGCTGGTGTTTTATTTATTTCAATTTATTTATTGGCAACCAATAGTTTTGACTTGGCATTTTTTACGATTAAAACTTCTGATTGGATTTACTTGGCATTATTAAGTTCAATATGCACCGCTTATGCTTTTATTGTATCTGTAAAGGTCATGAAGTTTTTAAGTCCATATACGGTAATGCTAACTATAAATCTAGAGCCAATTTACGGGGTTATACTTGCAGTTCTCGTTTTTAATGAAAAAGAAAAAATGAGTTTTGAGTTTTATATTGGTGCAATTATTATACTTTCGACAGTCGTTTTGAACGGAATGGTAAAATATTATAAAAAATAATTTCTTTCCATTTTTTTTATAATCTAAAAAAAGATGTTTTAATAAAATAATTACAACTAATTTTGAAAAATTCTTTCGTTCACAATTTTAAATTTTATCTTTGTTTCCCTAATTACAATAAAACAGAATAAATCCTATGGAATATTTAGATTTTGAGCTTCCTATTAAAGAATTAGAAGACCAACTAGAAAAATGTCAAGCAATTGGTCAGGAATCTAATATCGATGTTACCAATACTTGCAAACAAATAGAAAAAAAACTAGAAAATACTAAGAAAGAAATATACAAAAACCTTACAGCTTGGCAACGTGTTCAGTTGTCTCGTCATCCCAATAGACCTTATACTTTAGAGCATATTACTAATTTAACAAAAGGAACTTTTTTAGAACTTTTTGGAGATAGAAGTTTTAAAGACGATAAGGCTATGGTTGGTGGCTTAGGAAAAATTGATGGGCAATCTTTTATGATTGTTGGTCAACAAAAAGGAATTAACATGAAAATGCGTCAGTTGCGTAATTTTGGAATGGCAAATCCTGAAGGCTACAGAAAAGCGTTGCGATTGATGAAAATGGCCGAAAAATTCAATATTCCTGTACTTACTTTAATCGATACCCCAGGTGCATACCCTGGACTTGAAGCTGAAGAGCGAGGTCAAGGAGAAGCAATTGCTAGAAACATTTTTGAAATGTGCCGACTTAAAACTCCAATTATCTCAGTGATTGTAGGAGAAGGTGCTTCAGGAGGTGCTTTAGGAATAGGCGTTGGGGATAGAGTTTTAATGATGGAGAATACTTGGTATTCTGTAATTTCACCTGAATCATGTTCCTCTATTCTTTGGAAAAGTTGGGAATATAAAGAACAAGCTGCAGAAGCTCTAAAACTGACTTCTGCCGATATGAAAAAACAAAAATTAGTTGACGATATTATTCCAGAACCTTTGGGGGGAGCGCATTATGATAAAGAAACTACTTTTAAAACGGTAGAGCAATATATCATGAAATCGTATAATGAATTAAAAGATTTATCAACAACAGAATTAGTAGCCCAAAGAATGGATAAATACTGTAAAATGGGCGAATTCAAAGAGTAAAATCTTACAAAACAATTTTAAATCCGAAGCCCTATAGCTTCGGATTTTTTTTGAGTTATAAACAAAAAATAACGATTTATCAACATCTATTTCTAATAACTCTAATTCTTAATTTTTTATTTTTTAGTTACATTCGCAACATGGAAAATTTCAGAAATATAAGTCCAATAAAAGTAGATAAAACTACCATTATCAATTTAGAGAAAGGGAAATTACCTCCACAGGTTCTAGACCTTGAGGAAGCTGTTCTAGGCGCTATGATGATTGATAAAAAGGGTGTTGATGAGGTTATTGATATTCTTCAATCTGATGCTTTTTACAAAGACGCTCATAAACATATTTTTGAAGCCATTGTTCAGTTGTTCACAGATACACAGCCTATTGACTTGTTAACAGTTTCGGCTCAGTTAAAAAAGAATGCAAAGTTAGAATTGGCCGGGGGTGATTTTTATCTTATTCAACTTACTCAAAAAATATCGTCATCTGCTCATATTGAGTTTCACTCCCGTATTATTTTACAAAAATACATTCAACGCAGTTTAATTCGAATTTCATCTGAAATCATCGAAGAATCGTATGACGAAACTACAGACGTTTTTGATTTATTAGACAAAGCCGAATCTAAATTGTACGAAGTAACACAAGGAAATATTAAAAGAAGTTCTGAAACAGCTCAAAGTTTAGTTATTCAAGCCAAAAAACGCATCGAAGAAATTGCTGGAAAAGAAGGTCTAAGTGGAGTTGCAACTGGTTTTGAAAAACTAGATAAAATTACCTCAGGTTGGCAACCAAGTGATTTAATCATTATTGCAGCTCGTCCGGGTATGGGTAAAACAGCTTTTGTACTTTCTATGGCAAGAAATATTGCTATAGATTTCGGACACCCAGTAGCTTTATTTTCTTTAGAGATGTCTTCTGTACAGTTAATAACTCGTTTAATTTCTTCTGAAACGGGTTTGTCTTCTGAAAAATTAAGAACAGGAAAATTAGAAAAACACGAATGGGAACAGTTAAGCATAAAAGTTAAAAATCTAGAAAAAGCACCCCTTTTTATTGATGATACTCCTTCATTATCAATATTCGACTTAAGAGCAAAATCTCGAAGATTAGCTTCTCAACACGGAATAAAACTTATAATAGTCGATTATTTACAATTGATGACTGCCGGAGGAAACGGAAAAGGAGGCGGAAATAGAGAGCAAGAGATTTCTACTATTTCTAGAAATTTAAAAGCCTTGGCTAAAGAATTAGGTGTTCCTGTTATAGCTTTGTCGCAATTATCTCGTGCTGTAGAAACACGTGGTTCTAGCAAAAGACCATTACTTTCTGATCTTCGTGAATCAGGAGCGATTGAGCAAGATGCCGATATTGTATCCTTTATATACCGCCCAGAATATTACAAAATTGATGAATGGGATGATGACGAGCAATCGCCAACTCAGGGGCAAGCTGAATTTATTATTGCCAAACACAGAAACGGTTCCTTAGAAAATATTAGATTAAAGTTTATTGGAAATCTAGGTAAATTTGATAATCTAGATGAATACGGAGGAAATTATGATGACCTTCCTTCAAAAATGAATCATGAAGACAATCCGTTTACAACAAAAAATCTTCCTTCTCCAAATGAAGCTTTTGGAAGTAACTTGAATCAGCAGGAGGACGAAAGTGATGTTCCTTTTTAAAGAATTGAAATTTAAATCTACTAGCGATAGTGGATTTTTTTTATGATTTTATTTAAATTTAATCAATTATCTTTGAATGATAAAAATTTAAGAATGCACTTCAAAAAGTTAATTTATTTCATATTATTTTTTGTTTCGTTTTCAGTAAAAGCTTCATTTGTTCTTTTGCCAATGGATGAAACTACACAAAAAAACCATCTTAAAGCCTACGGAATTACCTATTGGTGTTTGGACAAGCAATATAAAGCCAGTTGGTTATTGAATTACAGGGGTGGTTCTTTTTTATTACCTGATTCACCTGAAATTAGAAAAGAATGTCAAATACGTGGAGTTAGTTTTGAAATCATTTCAGATAGTGAACAAGAATCTATATTGATGGAGATTTCAAGTCCTTCACAAAACATGGATGCAGTTGTTTTAGAAAAAGCACCTAAAATAGCCGTTTATACTCCAAAAGGAAAACAGCCTTGGGATGATGCGGTAACTATGGTTTTAACCTACGCTGAAATTCCATTTACACCAATATATGATGAAGAAGTTTTAACAGATCAGTTGTTGTTGTACGATTGGTTGCACCTGCATCATGAAGATTTTACGGGGCAGTACGGTAAATTTTTTGCTATTTATAGAAATGCGCCCTGGTATATTGAACAAAAAAAGCAAGCTGAAGATTTAGCAAATAAATTAGGTTTTAAAAAAGTATCTGAAGAAAAATTAGCTGTAGCCAAAAAAATTCGAGACTTTGTTATTGGCGGGGGGTTCATGTTTGCCATGTGTTCAGCAACTGATAGTTTTGATATTGCATTAGCTGCTGAAGGGGTTGATATTTGTGAATCTATGTTTGACGGTGATGAAAGTGAGGCTAATTATCAAACTAAAATAGATTACAATAAAACATTTGCTTTTAAAAACTTTATACTCGATAGAAAACCAGAACATTATGAGTTTTCTGATATTGACATGACTGAAAAAAGAAGAATGGTTCCATTTGAAAAAGATTATTTTACCCTCATGGATTTTTCTGCAAAATGGGATCCAATTCCTAGTATGTTGTGTCAAAATCATACTCAGCTTATCAAAGGCTTTATGGGTCAAACTACCGCATACGAATCAGAGTTAATCAAATCTAATATTTTAGTAATGGGGACTTGTGAATTAAATGGCGAAGCTCGATACATTCACGGGCAGAAAGGTAAAGGGATGTTTACTTTTTATGGAGGTCACGATCCAGAGGATTATCAGCATAGAGTAGGAGACGAACCTACTGTACTAGATTTGCATCCTAACTCGCCAGGATTCCGATTGATTTTAAACAATGTTTTGTTTCCAGCAGCTAGAAAGAAGAAATTAAAAACATAGAAGAATATTTGTTTTTATGGTAAAATAGTCAATTTTTTTTTACTGAAATACAGAAAAAAACTATACAAAGAATTGCATGAATTAACTATCAATAGTGTCCTAACGTTAAATTTTTTAGAGCTTAATAAGCTAAAATCTATATCAAAATATCACTTTCTAAATCTGATTTTTCTATTTCAAAATCAAAACCAAGACGCTTAACGAGTTCAATCACTAAATTTTTATACCAGTTTTCTGATTTGGGATGGATATAGATTTTTTCAATCAATTGGTTAATATTAATGTCTATTTTTAATCCGTTGTCAATAGTTAAGTTGTGTGAAGTCACATCTGAAATTATTCGGATTTCTCGTTCGTATTGAAAACTTTTACGTTTAAATAAAAATGGGAAAAAGGTATTGTCAAAAGGAATATATTCTTTCTTGTAATCTATATAATTTACCTCGCCAATATGTTGTTTGTAAGTTGTTTCAGGCACTAATGCTTCTTGTAAGCGTCCTAAAGTGGATTGAATCGCTAAGCCCTCACTTTTTTGAGTAAAAATCTGCCACATTGCAAAAGATTCATATTCATTAATATGCCAACTACTAATGACTACATTTTTTCTATGACTTTTATAGTAATCTAAAAAATCAGGATTATTTACAGAAAGTTTTTTGATTTCCTCAAAAGTAGGCTCACTGAAAGTGCCTTCATATTGGTCTTCAAACTTATCGGAACGTGACATAAATAATTTTCGGTACAACAACAAATCAACAAATTTTGACAAGTCTAAGTATTTCCAAACGATGGTGTTTGGGTCTTGAGGTTGCTTAATTTTGTTGTCATTGATGTACATTTCAAATGAATTAAGATTCAAACGATTGCATCGAAACTAATTTGTTATAGGTTCCGTTTAAAGCTATTAATTGCTCATGATTTCCTTGTTCCACAATTTTCCCTTTTTGCATCACGACAATCACATCAGCTTTTTGAATTGTTGATAAACGATGTGCTATAACTATTGAAGTTCTGTTTTGCATCATGTTTTCGAGCGCTACTTGTACCAGTTTTTCGCTTTCAGTATCTAATGCCGATGTAGCTTCATCCAAAATCATAATTGGAGGATTTTTTAAAACAGCTCGGGCAATACTTAATCGTTGTTTTTGCCCACCTGATAATTTGTTTCCGCTGTCGCCAATATTGGTGTAAATCCCGTTAGGTAAATCTTTGACAAATTCGTAAGCATTGGCAATTTTCAAAGCTTCAATAATTTCTTCATCAGAGGCGACTAATTTCCCAAGAGCTATATTCGCTTTTATGGTATCGTTAAATAAAATACTATCTTGTGTAACCAATCCCATTAATCCACGAAGAGATTGCAGATTTAAGTTTTTGATATCTATACCATCGATGGTTATTTGACCTTCGTTTACATCGTAAAAACGGGTCAAAAGATTGGCAATCGTACTTTTTCCGCTTCCTGATTGTCCAACAAGTGCAACTGTTTGTCCTTTATTTACATTTAAAGAAAAGTCCTTTAAAACGGTTTCATCTTCGTATTTAAAATTGATGTTTTTAATACTGATTGTATCATTAAAGGTGTCTTTTTCAACAGCATCAATTTTGCTAGTAATCGGATTTTCTTGTTCTAAAATTTCTAAAACGCGTTCAGCAGCAGCATTTCCTCTTTTAATACTATATGAAGCTTTTGATATTGATTTTGCTGGAGTTAAAATATTATATGCCAAACCCATATAAGCTATAAAAGAAGCACCATTCAATGTTTTTTCTATTAAAACCATGTGTCCGCCATACCAAAGCAAAATAGCAATTACCATAATTCCCATAAACTCACTTACAGGTGAGGCTAGGTTTTGACGGTTGCTAATACTGTTTGATAAATTAAAAAACCGACTAGTTGATTCTTGAAATACGGTATTAAAATAATTTTCGGAGTTGTATCCTTTTACTACTTTTAATCCGCCTAGGGTTTCTTCAATAGTAGATAAAAAAGTACCTTGTTCCTGTTGGGCTCTTGTAGATTGCTTCTTTAGTCGTTTTCCAATTATTGATATTACGTAACCAGAAAGTGGTATAAATACAAAAACAAAGAATGTTAATTTTATACTTATTGTAAACATCATTATTATCGTAAAAATGATAGTCAAGGGTTCTTTTACGATTAGCTCAAGTATAGAAAGCAAAGAAGTTTGTACTTCGTTTACATCACCAGCAATTCTAGATATAGTGTCTCCTTTTCTTTTTTCCGAAAAGAAAGCAAGAGGCAAGTCTAATGTTTTTTTGTACATGGCATTTCGCATGTCTCTTAAAATTCCGTTTCTTAAAAAAGTAATAAAAAACATAGCGAGGTAATCGCATAAATTTTTCAATAAAAAAATCGAAATAATAACAAAAACCATAATTGATAAAGTATATCCAATTCCGAAATTATCAGTAGAAGTTGTTATAAAATAACTCAAATAGTTTTCTAAGAACCCTTTAATTGAAAGTATTCCTTCCCAAACTGGCGCAGCTGTATTTCTTTTTGTCTGGTCAAATAATACCTGCATCATAGGTATTAATGCCATAAAAGAAAGCGTACTGAACAAGGCGTACAGTACATTAAAAAAAATGTTTAAATACGCGTATTTTTTATAGGGTAATATATAAGGAAATAACTTTTTAAAATTGTTCATTAAATGATTTTTAAATCTAGGAGTATGTTTTTAATTTTTTCATCTAGATAGGACTCGACTTCTGGAGTATTTTTTACTGTATCTAATTTGGCATTTACACTTACGTAGAATTTTATTTTTGGTTCAGTGCCACTTGGTCTTGCCGCAATTTTAGATCCATCTTCGGTATAATATATTAATACGTCTGATTTTGGGACATTCATAGTTTCTACTTCGCCTGATAAAAGATTTTTTGCTGTCGAATTTTTATAATCCTCAAGCATCACTACTCTTTGTCCGTTGATTTCTTTTACAGGATTTTCGCGCATGTCTACCATCATCTGATTGATTTCTGCCAAACCTTCAATTCCTTTTTTAGTTAACGAAACTAGGTGTTCTTTGTAAAATCCGAAGTCAACATACAATTGTAATAATGATTCATAAACTGAGCTTCCGCTAGCTTTAGCTTGCGCTGCAATTTCGCAAACTAATAAAGTTGCAGCAACCGCATCTTTATCTCGAACCGCATCACCTACCATAAAGCCAAAACTTTCTTCTCCGCCACCAATAAACTTAAGTTCAGGAAAATCTTTAATCATTTTAGCAATCCATTTAAAACCAGTCAAGCCAATTTTACATTCTACATCATAAGCAGTCGCTAATTCCATCATCATTGGAGTAGAAACTATTGTAGAACCTATAAATTGTTTGCCATCTATTTTGCCCCCTTTTTTCCATTGCTCTAATAAGAATGCGGTCATCAAAACCATGGTTTGGTTTCCATTAAGTAAAACCATTTTACCTTCAGTATTTCGTACAGCAACTCCAAGTCTGTCACAATCAGGGTCGGTTCCTATAACTATATCGGCATTCAATTTATCTGCTAATGCCAAAGCCATAGTTAATGCTTCAGGTTCTTCTGGGTTTGGAGATACCACGGTTGGGAAATTTCCGTCAGGAGTAGCTTGCTCAGGAACAACATTCACATTAGTGTAACCCGCTTTTGATAATGTTTCGGGAATAGCTTTTATTGATGTGCCGTGCAATGAAGTGAAAACAATATTTAAATTTTCCTTAGCAGAATTTGATGTGTTAAAACTGGCATTTTCTATAGTTGATTTTATAAAAGCTTGGTCAACAGCAAGGTCTATATATTCAATTAAATCCTCATTTGCCTGAAACTTAATTTCGTCGTATTTTAGACTTTCAATCACTTTTACAATAGCGGCATCTTGAGGAGGTACTATTTGTCCGCCGTCTTCCCAATATACTTTATAACCATTATATTCTGGCGGATTATGCGAAGCCGTCAATACAATTCCTGCTTGACAACCTAAATATTTTAAAGCAAAACTCAACTCTGGAGTTGGTCGCATGTCTGAAAATAAATATACTTTTATTCCATTTGCCGAAAAAACATCTGCTACTACTTTTGCTAATGTTTGGCTATTATGTCTGCAGTCAAAAGCTATAGCTACTTTTAATGCTTTTCCCGGAAAAAAATTGAGCATATAATTAGAAAGACCTTGTGTGTTTTTTCCTAAAGTATATTTGTTAATACGGTTTGTTCCAACTCCCATTATGCCTCGCATTCCACCAGTTCCAAATTCCAAATTTTTATAGAAACTTTCTTCTAAATTTTTTGGGGAAGAAGTCATCATCTCTTTGATTTCATCTTGCGTTTGTTTGTCAAAAGTTGGTGTTAACCATTCATTTACTGCGTTTAAAATGTTTTGCTTGATTTCCATTTTTTTAAATTTTAGTAGCTTTTCCTGCTGTTTGCTCTATCTTTTTCCTTTTTAAGAAAAAAGGAAAAAGGATGCCGCTTCCATCAGGGCTAGCTATCATTTCTATTATACTTATTTCTTATACCCTATTTTATTGCGCTCTGTTTTACTTTCTGAATCCACGTTTTTATCTACCAAATAATTTAAAGCTTTATAAATATCGGGAAACTGATTTTCTATTGCCGTAATTCTTTCTTTTAATTCATTATAAGTTAATGAAAATTGTCTAAAAGTTACAAATGCTCTAATAATTGAAATATTAATCTCAATTGCTTTTTCACTATTCAATACACTAGAAAGCATTGCTATTCCTTGTTCGGTAAAAGCAAATGGAGCAGCACCGCCTAAATAACTTTTAGATGGTATCACATTTTGTGATACCAATTGATTTATCTCGTGTTCCGAAAGAGAAAACATAAAGTCCTCTGGAAAACGACTTAGATTTCTTCTAATGGATTGCTTAAGCACTCTTGTTTCAACATTATACATTAATGCCAAATCAAAGTCAAGCATTACTTTATAACCTCGAATCTCAAATATTTTATTTTGAATAACTTCTAATTCCATTTCGAGACTTCAATTATTTAAAATTAATTTCGTTAGAAACTTTATATCTTTCTTCATTGTTTTTGGTTCTTAATATAATTTCCCCCAAAAACCCAGCTAAAAATAATTGGGTTCCAATAATCATTGTAGTTAGTGAAATGTAAAACCATGGATTGTTCGTTACCAATCCATAAGGCAAATCATGATACAATTTATATAGTTTCATAAAACCAATAAATCCTGCAGAAAAAAATCCAATTATAAACATTAGAGAACCTAAAGCACCAAATAAATGCATAGGTCTTTTTCCGAAACGAGAAAGAAACCAAATGGTAATTAAATCTAGAAAACCATTTATAAAACGATCCATGCCAAATTTAGTTTCACCATATTTTCTAGGCTGATGAAGCACCACTTTTTCGCCAATTTTCCCGAAACCAGCATTTTTAGCTAGAACGGGAATATAGCGATGCATTTCTCCTGAAACTTCAATATTTTTCACAACTATATTTTTATAGGCTTTTAATCCACAATTAAAATCATTTAGTTGAACACCAGAAGTTTTTCGGGCTGCCCAATTGAATAATTTAGAAGGTATATTTTTAGCAAAAACCGAATCGTAACGTTTCTTTTTCCAACCTGAAACCAAATCAAATTTTTGATTGATAATCATATCATATAATTCTGGAATTTCATTAGGACTGTCTTGCAAGTCAGCATCCATGGTAATAATAACATCACCTTGGGCTTTTGCAAACCCAGCGTGTAAGGCTTGTGATTTTCCGAAATTTTTCAAGAAATGAATCCCTTTTACATTTGAATTTTCTATTGACAACTGTTCAATAATTGGCCACGATTTATCGGTACTTCCATCATCTATAAAGATAATTTCATACGAATAATTATTGGCTTTCATTACAGTAAGAATCCAGTTTTGAAGTTCCTGTAACGACTCTTCTTCATTAAGAAGCGGAATTATGATAGATAAATTCATTAATTTTAGCTTTGAGGTCTGTCTCGTTTAATGATTAAAGCGGTTACAAGTCCAATGATGCTGTATACAATCAAATTAAAAGCAAAACCTTTCATTTGACCCAATGCTCCAAAAGAGTCTGATTTTTCCATTTCAACAATCATTTTATTAATATCGGCTGCTTTAGTACCAAATTTCTGCATCATTTCTGCAGAATATTTTATAATATTTTCTGTAATGATTGCTTTAGCTTCAATATCTATTACATTAAACAATAAAATGCTATATAAAGTAGAAATAAAAAAACCTAAAGCCACAGTAATAAAAAAACTACTAAACACTTCTTTAAAAGTAATAAAACCACCAATATTTTTCTTGTATTTTACGGCAGAAAAAACTCCAAATCCAGTAATAATTATAACATTTACAATGCCAATCCAAGAACTAGTAAATAAACTAATATCAATAGAATAAATAAGTGTTGTCATTACCACTAAAAAAATCCCTAGAAAAATCCCGAAATTCAATGAATTTTTTCTCAAAGCCTCCATAAAGTATAAATTGGTTAAAAATTAATTTACAAATATAACAATTCCCAATTTAATGAGTAAACTATTTCCGTTTGGATAATCAATAAAAAAAATCAGCATAAGGTTTGATTATTGAAAAATAAGTGTAAATTTGCACTCTCAAAAATAATTATAAAAAAAAGTTATAGTGAGTTGATACCTTTCAGTAACGAAAGCATCAAGACAAATTATAATTGAAACAAATAAAAAGATTCACAAGATGAAAAAAGGAGTTCACCCAGAAAATTACAGATTAGTAGCATTCAAAGACATGTCAAATGAAGATGTGTTTATTACTAAATCTACTGCAGAAACTAGAGAAACAATCATTCACGAAGGTGTAGAATACCCTGTAGTGAAAATGGAGATTTCTAGAACTTCTCACCCTTTTTACACTGGTAAATCTAAACTTATTGATACGGCAGGTCGTATTGATAAATTTAAAACTAAATACGCTAAACACGTTAAATAATATTTTTTTTCGTTGTTTTAAATCATACAAAGTCTTCCCTCTCGGGAGGCTTTTTTATTTTATGCTGATTCCTAATCGTATGCCTAAACTTTGTAACTTTGAGCCATTGTAACTTTGACCAGAGCTGAAAGGCAAACGGAATGAAATTAAACTTCTAAAAATGAACTATATTCTTTTTGACGGAACTGTAAGAAATGCATTATTACCGTTCACTTTTACACGACCTGTTGCTGATATTCGCATCGGCATTTTAACCATCCGTGAAAAATGGGAGAAATATTTAGGAACAACCACCACCACTTTGACAGAGGAGTATTTGTCAGAGAAATATCCAATGGTAGAAATGGAGGAAAACATTATGATAAATGCTTCTTTTTTGCCAAATGGCGTTTTATCTGAAATGGTGTCAAATCTTGAAGCCAATCAAGCCATTTTTAAAGGAGACGAAGTCATCGCATTTTTCACCCAAGATACACAGGAGGAGGTTGATTTTGATGCATATGAAATTATAGAATACAATGAAGACTGCCTATTTATAGCTAATACTTGGGATATTTTCGCCAAAAATGATGCGGCTATTCGAGAGGATTTCGAACTTTTAACAGAAGATAGAAAATCACAAACCATCCCTAAAAGTGTTAATGTGATTTCTCCAGAAAATATATTTATAGAAGAGGGAGCAAAACTCGAATTTGTAACGTTAAACGCTTCGGCGGGGCCAATATATATAGGCAAAAATACAGAAATCATGGAGGGTTCCGTAATTCGAGGACCATTTGCTTTGTGCGAAGAAGCTCAAGTAAAACTGGCTACAAAAGTATATGGCGCTACGACTGTTGGGCCTCATTGTAGAATAGGTGGCGAAGTAAATAATTCCGTGCTCTTTGGGTATTCAAATAAAGGACATGATGGATTCTTAGGAAATTCTGTTCTTGGCGAATGGTGTAATATTGGTGCTGATAGTAACAATTCCAACCTAAAAAATAATTATGAAGAAGTGAAATTGTGGAGTTATGAGACCGAAAATTTTGCTAAAACAGGTCTTCAATTCTGTGGATTAATGATGGGCGATCACAGTAAATGTGGTATCAATACGATGTTTAATACGGGAACTGTAGTTGGTGTTAGTACCAATATTTTTGGTTCTGGATTTCCGCGCAATTTTGTACCAAGTTTTTCTTGGGGAGGTGCTTCAGGTTTTACTACATACATAACTAAAAAAGCCTTTGAAACTGCTAGAATTGTTATGTCTCGACGTCATGTGGAATTTGATGAAAAAGAAATGCGAATTTTAGAACACGTTTTTGAAGTTACAAAAAAATGGAGGAAAGAGTAATAAGTTGGGTTTTGAAAATTTTTCATTAGATGCTCTAGATAATAATCACATTTAAATTTTTTTCACGTCAATCAAAAAATCAAATTAATCCAATATATATTAACAATAAATATAAGCTACACTTAAAATTGTCAAAAAGGTATTGAAATGGATTAGAGAGCATTTATAAACATCAAAAAAACAATGAAAATAATACTGGGATTGTTTATCTTATTTACTTTTTTGTCCTGCGAAATTCAATATGACGGAGGAACAAAATTAATAGTAAAAGGTAAGATTATTGACGAAAACAATCAACCAATTGCTAATAAGGATGTGAAATTAATTGTATCTATTTCAACACTAGAGCAACGTGTTTTCCCATTTGAGGAGAATTATATTGGAAGAGCAATTTCGAAAAAAGACGGTAGTTTTGTTATTGCGATTCCCAGACCAATTAATTTTGGGCAAATAATTGTTGAAACTAATTCTGATGACAATTTACTGAATCAAAAACAATTTGTAAATATTCAAATGGATAATTTTGAAAACTATGAATTGGTTTTACCAGAAACTAAGTTATTTAAAAAGACCGATTTATGTACTTTAAATGTTGAACTGAATCAAGTTGATTTTAACAACAGAATAATCAGTATAGATTATATTGGGGAAGTTTGTGTCGGCAATGTTATTTTTAACATTATAGATGAAGAGTTTTGGAATTTTGATTCCGTTTTTGTTAAAAAAAATCAAACTGTTATATTAAAGTATAGAATTGAAAATATAAGTACTGGAGCATTTTCAGACTTTGAAAAAAGTATACAGATTAATGATGTGTCTAGTTTTAGATATATTTTAAATTACTAATTATGAAAAATCTAACGCTACTTTTTTTATTGATTAGTTCTATTGTTTATTCTCAAAAAAAAACGAACCCTAAGTTAGATTTTCATCCTGACATTACTATTGCATTTATTACTAATAGTTATTTTGGCGATAATTATCTTGCACAAGGTCATCAAAAACAAAGTGTTGGTTTTCAAATAAAAAGCGATTGGTTGCATTATGATAATTTTAGTTTAGGGTTTGGAGTCGAAAAAAGCACTCAAAAAGTAACCGATTTTTCGCTTGGAGGTAATATCGATAAAACAAATAGCAATTCAGCAATTCTATTTTTATCTTACAAAATCACACTTAATTCTAAATTATGTATTAGTCCTGAAGCCTCTTATGGCGGTATTGAATTGAGACAAAAAAGTGGAGGAAAATTTTATGGATATCAAGCTGGAAGAAGATATGGTTTAGGGACAAATTTCAATTTCGAGTTAAATAAAAATGCTGCTTTATACTCCAATATTAGTTATAACTATTACCAGTTAAATACAAGGACAACGGAGGAATTTATAGATTACTTTAATCGTTCAAATGCAATAAGCGTATCATTAGGAATAAAGTTTTATTAAAAAAAGCAAACATCTTCATTTAATTTAAAGAAAAAATGATTTGAATTTTTAGCATTGATTTCTTAGTAGTGCAAATCTATAATAGGGAAATGTAGAAACTCAAAACAGAAATATTTTATTAACTTTGTACTCTCAATTTTTTGACAACGACCTGCCTGCCGGCAGGCGGGTTTCATTAATTGAGTTATTTTATGGAAAACAGAAAAAAAGTAGCATTCTACACTTTAGGATGTAAATTAAACTTCTCAGAAACATCAACTATTGCACGTAATTTTCAAGATGAGGGTTTTGACCGTGTCGATTTTGAAGAAGTGGCAGATATTTATGTAATCAACACCTGTTCGGTTACCGAAAATGCCGATAAACAGTTCAAACAAGTTGTAAAAAAAGCCATGAAACTCAATGAAAAGGCTTTTGTAGCTGCTGTTGGCTGTTATGCCCAATTAAAACCTGAAGAATTAGCCGCAGTTGATGGAGTAGATTTAGTTCTTGGCGCTACCGAAAAATTTAAAATAACCGATTATATTAATGATTTGTCCAAGAATGATTTTGGAGAAGTGCATTCTTGCGAAATATCGGAAGCCGATTTTTATGTTGGAAGTTATTCCATTGGTGATAGAACTCGAGCTTTTTTGAAAGTGCAAGACGGTTGCGATTATAAATGTACCTATTGTACGATTCCTTTAGCAAGAGGAATTTCTAGAAGCGATGCACTTGAAAATGTTTTGAAAAACGCTTACGAAATCTCCCAACAAGGCATTAAAGAAATTGTTTTAACAGGCGTGAATATTGGTGATTACGGAAAAGGAGAGTTTGGAAATAAAAAACACGAACACACTTTTCTAGATTTGGTAAAAGCATTAGACGAAGTTCAAGGTATTGATCGTTTGCGAATATCGTCAATAGAACCCAATTTATTAAAGAATGAAACTATCGAATTTGTATCTAAAAGCAGAACGTTTGTACCGCATTTTCATATTCCATTGCAATCCGGAAGTAACGATATTTTAAAGTTAATGAAACGTAGGTATCAACGTGAAGTATATTCAGAAAGAGTTCATAAAATTAGGGAAGTAATGCCACACGCCTGTATAGGTGTTGATGTGATTGTTGGATTTCCTGGCGAAACCGACGGACATTTTTTAGAAACCTATCATTTTCTGAATGAATTGAATATTTCGTATTTGCACGTATTTACCTATTCAGAACGGGATAATACTGAAGCCGCAACAATGGAAGGAGTAGTTCCTGCTAATGTTCGAGCTAAAAGAAGTAAAATGCTACGAGGATTATCGGTTAAAAAACGCAGAGCTTTTTATGAAAGTCAGGTAGGAACTAATAGAACGGTGCTTTTTGAAAGTGAAAATAAAGAAGGCTATATTCACGGTTTTACCGAAAATTATGTAAAAGTAAAAACCCCTTGGAATCCAGAATTAGTAAATACGTTACAAGAAATAAATCTTACACGAATAGATGAAGATGGAAGTGTTCGTATGGAGTTTATGGAGGTAGAGGTATAAAAAATAAAATTTGATTTTTTATTAAAATGCTTCTAATTTCAATTGATGCATATATAATTAGGTAACTATGGATTGTTTTGTGAGTTCATCGGTTTTTTTCTCTGTTAAACGAATATATAGTAAATAGTATAAATATTATTCTACCTTTAATTTAGGTAATTTTTTTATTTCTAATAAAATTCAAAAATAATCATGAAAAAATATTCTTTTTTATTTGTTTTTGCGGTGCTTGCAAGTGTAATGATTTCTTGTTCTAATGACGATACTGCTTCAAAAGATGATGTTTTAGTTGGAACATGGAAATTAACTTCATTAACTGTTGAAACTCCAGTTCTAGTAGAAGGGGTGCCTACGAGCAATTTTACTCAAATTGCTTCCGATTCTCAAATAAAATTTAATGCTAATTCTCTTGGAACAATGCAATATTTAACAGGTTTGGGTTATGATTCTCAAACTGTAAATAATGATTTAGTTTTTATGCAAACTTCATCATTTGGATTATATGAGTTTAAATTTGTTTTAAATAACAATGTTGTTACAATGTTTGACGATAATAATAAAACACTAAGTTTATTATTAGACGGAAATACATTAACTCTTTACAAAGAGGGAGGTATTGTTTTAGGTAATCTTGATAATGATACAGTTGAACAAGTTAAAACTAAATATGTATTTAAAAAGCAATAATCTATAAATTATAATTTTTGAAATAATTTCTTTTTTTCTTCTAAAATTTTTTATGCATTTTCAAAAAAAATCAATTATACTTTGTCGAAGCGTTTTACATTCTTGGTATAAATATAAATGATAAAAAAGATTCAAATGAAACTCCCTGAACTTTAAATGTGTAAAATTATATTTTAATTCCAGGAGGCAATAAATCTCTGTAAATAGTGTTTTTTCTAAAGAATAAAGCAATTTTAGGAAGAATAGGAACTACTTTTAATTTGCGTTCATAAGCAATTGCCATAATATTTTTTAACAATTCAGTGATAAAATCTTCATCAGTATAAGCGTCGGGAACATTAATTTTAGTCAAGAAAATTTTCTTCTCCTGAAAAGAATATTCAACAGAAATTAGCCCTTCTTCTACGATAGTTTCAAATTGTCTTGCAAAAGTATTGTCTTTAATTTCCATTGTAATTGCAGCTTCCATAATTAATTGTTTCTTTGATAGTTATACAAAAAGTGTTTCAAATCATATTTATTTGCTTTTTCATGAAAAAACAGATGCTAAAACTAGTTTAAATGTTCAATCAAAAAAGAGTACAAAACTAATCATTTAACCGCTAGAAATCAAGGTTTGATATTCTTATTTTTCGAGTTCATAAATTAGTGCTAATTTTATAAAATTTTGAAATGTCTTTCGAACTAAAAAAGTAACTTTATACAAAGTTAGAGAGTATCAAATCAGAAAGCTGTTATAAATTCGTTAAAACAATATGAGCAAAATTCCAGTATATTTTATGCCCGGTTTGGCAGCAAGTTCAACTATTTTTGAGAGAATTTTACTTTCTCCTGATGTTTTTGAAACCGTTCTTTTAGAATGGGAAATACCCGAAGATCATGAGGTTTTACATGACTATGCCAAACGCCTTGCGGAAAAGATAAAGCATAAAAATCCAGTTTTGATAGGCGTTTCTTTTGGAGGTATTTTGGTTCAAGAAATGGCAAAATTTGTAGATGCTAGAAAAGTAATAATTATTTCAAGCGTAAAAAGTAATTTAGAATTTCCTTTACGAATGAAAATTGCTAAAACAACTAAAGCGTATAAACTAATACCAATGAATTTGTTTTTAAATATAGAAAATTTAGCAAAATTTTCTTTTGGTGATAAAGTCAATCAAAGGCTTAAATTGTATGAAAAGTTTTTGTCAGTAAGAGACAAACGCTATTTAGAATGGGCAATCGAACAGGTAATTTTATGGGATAGAACGCAAGCAGATCCGGAAGTAGTTCATATTCATGGGGATGCAGACGAAGTTTTTCCAATAAAAAATATTAAAAATTGTATAGTTGTAAAAGGAGGAACGCATATCATGATTTTAAATAAATTCAGGTGGCTTAATGAAAATTTACCTAAAATAATTATAGAACATAAGAATTAAAATGGATTGATTTTTGTAAGTTTACCCTATAACAAAAAGAATGAAAATGAACTGGATAAAAAAAGCAAGTATAATTTCCGCAATAGTTTTTGCTAGTGGATTACTGATTTATGCGACTTCAACTGAAACAAAAAATAGAATTACTAAAGAAGGAACATCTCAATATTTCCCCACAAGTATAGATTTTGCTGGAGAAGAAGCTCCTTTGCAAATAACTGATGTAAGAGAAAGGCTCGATAGAGAGTTGTTGATAAACGCCAATCTTGACGCAACCACTTTATTGATTTTAAAAAGAGCCAACAGAGCTTTTCCTGTTATTGAACCAATATTAGCTAAATACAATGTGCCTGATGATTTTAAGTATTTAGCTGTTATAGAAAGCGCTTTGGTAAATGCTGTTTCACCAGCAGGAGCGAGAGGCGTTTGGCAATTTATGCCTCAAACAGCCAAGGAAAACGGAATGGAAGTAAATGAATATGTAGACGAGAGATATCATTTAGAGAAATCTACTGAAGCGGCATGCAAATATTTATTAGATGCTAAGGCAAAATTTGGTTCTTGGACATTAGCAGCCGCCTCATATAACGGAGGGATGACTGGTGTAAACAAACAAATCGAAATGCAAAAAGTATCTAGTTACTACGATTTATTGCTTAACGATGAAACTTCTCGCTATGTATTTCGAATTTTAGCTTTAAAAGAAATAATGAAAGCACCTGCTAAATATGGCTTTGCTGTAAATACGGAGCAGTTATACGTAAATCTCCCAACTAAAAAATTAGAAATTGATAGTTCTATAAATGATTTAGCCAGATTTGCAAAGTCACAAGGAATAAACTATAAGATTTTAAAAATTCATAATCCTTGGTTAAGAGAAAAAAAATTAGTAAACCTTTCTAGAAAAAAATACGAGATACAAATTCCATTAAGTGGCTATTAACATGAAATCATAAAAAAAACCATCGCAAATAAGTGATGGTTTTCAGTTTTATAAATAGACTAAATTAATTACATTTTCTTCATCTGCTCTTTCATCATCGTGATTTGCTCTTTCAGCATACCTTGTTTGTCTAGTTTTTTAGCTTCGTTAAGCAAATTTGTAGCTTCCAATTTTCGTCTTCTAGTCATGGCGACTCCAGCAAGATTCAATTTGCAAACGGCTAAATCCATATCCATTGTTAAACCAAATTCAATTGCTTTCTTAAAAAATTTCTCTGCTTGAATCAAATTAGTCTGCGAAAGCATGATTCCATGTAAATAATTAAAGTAACCTTGCTGCTTTCTAACCAATGCGCTTTCGGGTTTTTTGATATATGCTAACCACTTTTGAGCACCTGGAAAGTCTTGTTTTCTCAATTTTAGGAAAGCTAACAGTATAAATTCGTTCTTAAAGTATAGAAATATTGGAATTGCAGACAATAAAATAAGGAAAATGCCATTGCCAATATTGCTTTCAATCATTTGCCAAATGGCAGTAGCTATTATAAGTACAGCGAGTACCAGTTTAATATTTTTATGAAACATGATGTATGTATTTATGAGTGTGCAAATATAGTAAAAGGAATTTAAAATATTTTTATAAAACTGCTTGCCAGAAAAAAAAGACTTTGTATATTTGCACTCGGTTTTAGAAGAACGGTTTCTAAAAACAATTACCGCAAATAATCAAAGATTTTAAAGATACAAAGCAATGAGCAAAAGAACGTTTCAACCATCGAAAAGAAAAAGAAGAAATAAGCACGGATTTATGGACAGAATGGCTTCTGCAAATGGAAGAAAAGTGCTTGCTCGTAGAAGAGCTAAAGGAAGACACAAATTAACTGTTTCTAGTGAACCTAGACACAAAAAATAATGTTTATCTAAAATTCACATAAAGGCGTTACTGTTACTAGTATCGCCTTTTTTTATAGCTTTTCGGGAAAATAAAGATTAAAATCTAAACAACATACAAATCTAACTACACAATGCCAAAAGACAATTCTATAAAATCGGTTTTAATAATAGGCTCAGGGCCAATAGTAATAGGGCAAGCCTGCGAATTTGATTATGCGGGATCACAATCAGCTCGTTCTATTAGAGAAGAAGGAATTGAAGTAATATTAATCAACTCCAATCCAGCAACTATTATGACAGATCCAAGTATGGCCGATCATATTTATTTGTTGCCTTTAACTACAAAATCAATCATAAAAATATTAAAAGAGCATCCACAAATTGATGCCGTTTTGCCTACAATGGGAGGACAAACAGCCTTAAACCTTTGTTTAGAAGCAGAAGAAAAAGGAATATGGGCAGATTTTGGAGTAAAATTAATAGGTGTTGATGTAAATGCTATAAATATCACCGAAGACAGAGAACAATTCAAGCAACTATTGAAAAAAATAGGAGTTCCTTCTGCACCAGCGGAAATCTGTACTTCCTATCTTCGAGGGAAAGAAATTGCTCAGGAATTTGGTTTTCCTCTTGTAATTCGTCCTTCATTTACATTAGGAGGAACTGGAGCAGCAATTGTGTATAAAAAAGAAGATTTTGACGAACTTTTAACTCGAGGTCTTGAAGCTTCACCTATTCATGAAGTATTGATTGACAAAGCTTTGATGGGTTGGAAAGAATACGAGCTAGAATTGCTTAGAGACAAGAATGATAATGTAGTTATTATTTGTTCTATAGAAAACATGGATCCTATGGGAATTCATACCGGCGACTCAATTACGGTAGCTCCAGCAATGACTTTGTCAGATACTACTTTTCAAAAAATGAGAGACTATGCCATTTTGATGATGCGTAGTATTGGAAATTTTGCGGGTGGCTGTAATGTTCAGTTTGCTGTTTCACCAGATGAAAAAGAGGATATTGTTGCTATCGAAATTAATCCTCGTGTGTCACGATCGTCAGCTTTAGCATCAAAAGCTACAGGTTATCCTATTGCCAAAATAGCTTCTAAATTAGCTTTAGGTTACAATTTAGATGAATTGCAAAACCAAATTACCAAATCTACTTCAGCGCTGTTCGAACCCACTTTGGATTATGTAATCGTAAAAATACCTCGTTGGAACTTCGATAAATTTGAAGGCGCCGATAGAACTTTAGGATTGCAAATGAAATCGGTAGGTGAAGTAATGGGAATTGGACGTTCCTTTCAAGAAGCTTTGCACAAAGCCACACAATCTTTAGAAATTAAAAGAAATGGGCTAGGAGCCGATGGAAAAGGGTATAAAAACTACGAGCAAATCATCGAGAAACTAACTTACGCAAGTTGGGATAGGGTTTTTGTGATATATGATGCTATAGCAATGGGAATTCCATTAAGCAGAATACATGAAATCACAAAAATTGACATGTGGTTTCTAAAACAATATGAAGAATTGTATTTGCTTGAAAAAGAAATTTCTAATTACACAATAGCCGATTTGCCTAGTGATTTGCTCCTTGAAGCCAAACAAAAAGGTTTTGCCGACAGACAAATTGCACATATGATGAATTGTTTAGAAAGCCAAGTGCATAAACTTCGAGAGGATAAAAATATCAATCGTGTTTATAAATTAGTAGATACTTGTGCGGCAGAGTTTAAAGCGCAAACCCCTTACTATTACTCTACTTTCGAAGCTGAAATTGAAACTGCAACGGGAGAAATTTATGTGCATAACGAAAGTGTTGTTACTCCAAATAAAGAAAAAGTTATTGTTTTAGGTTCTGGACCTAATCGTATTGGACAAGGAATTGAATTTGATTATTCGTGTGTTCATGGTGTTTTAGCAGCCAAAGAGTGTGGTTACGAAACCATCATGATTAACTGCAATCCAGAAACCGTTTCTACTGATTTTGATACTGCGGATAAGCTGTATTTTGAGCCTGTTTTTTGGGAACATATTTATGATATCATCCGTCATGAAAAACCAATTGGAGTAATCGTTCAACTTGGAGGGCAAACCGCTTTAAAAATTGCAGAAAAATTATCTAAATACGGAATTAAAATAATAGGGACTAGCTTTGACGCTTTGGATTTAGCTGAAGATAGAGGCCGGTTTTCGGAATTGTTGACGGAATTAAAAATTCCTTTTCCACAATTCGGAATTGCAGAAACAGCCGATGAAGCATCAGCATTAGCAGATAAATTAGATTTCCCTTTATTAATTCGTCCTTCTTATGTTTTGGGTGGACAAGGAATGAAAATCGTAATCAACAAACAAGAATTAGAAGAACACGTTATCAATTTATTAAAATCTATTCCAGGTAATAAATTGCTTTTAGATCATTACTTAGACGGAGCAATCGAAGCTGAAGCAGATGCGATTTGTGATGGCGAAAATGTTTATATCATAGGAATAATGGAGCATATTGAACCTTGTGGAGTGCATTCAGGTGATAGTAATGCCACTTTACCTCCTTTTAATTTGGGCGAATTTGTAATGCAACAAATAAAAGATCATACCAAAAAAATAGCGTTGGCTTTAGAAACAGTAGGTTTGATAAACATTCAATTTGCTATAAAAGATGATATTGTTTATATAATTGAAGCCAATCCTAGGGCTTCTCGTACAGTTCCGTTTATTGCAAAAGCTTATGGAGAACCGTATGTAAATTATGCTACAAAAGTAATGTTAGGGCATAATAAAGTAACTGATTTTATATTTAATCCGCAATTGAAAGGATTTGCTATAAAGCAACCAGTTTTTTCTTTTAGTAAATTCCATAATGTAAATAAAGCTTTGGGGCCAGAAATGAAATCAACTGGTGAAAGCATTTTGTTTATTGACGATTTAAAAGATGATGCTTTTTACGAGTTATATAGTAGACGAAAAATGTACTTAAGCAAATAGATAGAAATCCCGAAATTAAATCGGGATTTTTTTTGGTATTTATATTTTTATTGACTTATATCATAGCTTGTAATAATACTAAAATGTAGTTTTGCATAGATAAAATTTATTCTATTATGTTTAAACAGCTGTTCAAAGTATTATTTTTATTAGTTCCAATATTAGTTGTAAGCCAGAAAACATTAATTAAGGAGGTAAATCATCAATCTCAAACCTGGATTAGTATAAACAACACTGTCAAGTTTAATGAACAATTATCTTTTTTAGCAGATTTCCACATAAGAAGAAATGATTTTCTTGATAATGAAAATTTTTATTTTGTCAGATTTGGATTAGGACATTCTCTAAACAACAAAGTTTTCTTAGCAGCGGGTTATGCCCATATGTGGCTGGCGCCAACTAAATCAGAATGGAATACTTTTTCTAATGAAAATCGTTGCTATCAACAAGCACAATGGAGTTCTAAAATCTTGAATATTAGTCTTTTACAACGATTTCGTAACGAACAACGTTGGCAAGAAAAAATAGTAAATGATCAAAAAACAGGAGAAAATAGGTTTACAAACAGAGTTCGGTATTTGTTAAGTTTAAATATTCCTATATTCAAGAAAAGTACGATGCCCACGTTGGTGATTTCTGATGAAATTTTATTCCATTTCGGTAAGGAAGTCGTTTATAACACTTTCGATCAAAATCGAATTTTCATAGGAATAAAGCAATCGATAAATCCGAAACTCAGTTTTGATTTTGGGTATATGAATCTGTATCAGCAAAAATATTCAGGAAATCAATACGATTCTAATCATACTTTAAGGTTGTTTTTCTATTACAATACGAGTGTTAAATCTTTAGCACATTTTAAACATCATGAATCTGGAGATGAGTAATACATTTTATCCATGGTATATAAGCAAAAATCCCATCAAGACTAAACTGGATGGGATTTTCTATAAGTAAGTAATCTTAAATTGAGTTGATAAAACGTTTATTTTACTTTGTTAAGTACTGCTTTGAAAGCTTCTGGGTGATTCATTGCTAAATCGGCAAGAACTTTTCTGTTCAGTTCGATTCCGTTAGCTTTAACTTTCCCCATGAATTGTGAGTAAGACATTCCTTCTAAACGAGCTCCAGCGTTAATACGTTGAATCCATAAAGCACGGAAATTTCTTTTATTCACTTTTCTGTCACGGTAAGCATAGCACATTGCTTTCTCAACCGCATTTTTCGCAACTGTCCAAACGTTTTTACGTCTACCAAAGAAACCTTTGGCTTGCTTCATTATCTTTTTTCTTCTTGCTCTTTTAGCAACTGAATTTACTGATCTTGGCATAATTTTTCTGTTTTTTTGTAGCAGGCGTCCCGAATTGAATCAAGGGAACTTAAGGCCATACTCCAAGGTTATTAAATGTTTTTTAACCTAAAGAATAAAAAAGTTAGAGGTTAGAAGTTAGAAGTTAGTAGTTTTGAAACTCTTAACGAATAACTCTTAACGAGTAACAATTATATGATTCTTAATTGTTGTTTGATGCTTTTTTCATCTGTTTTGTGAACTAGCGCTGAGTGTGTCAAAGCCAATTTACGTTTTTTAGATTTTTTAGTCAAAATATGACTTTTAAAAGCATGCTTTCTTTTAATCTTTCCAGAACCAGTAACTTTAAATCGTTTTTTGGCGCTAGATTTGGTTTTCATTTTAGGCATTTTTTCCTAGTGTTTTAATTTATTCTTACTTACTTATCTTTGCGAGCTTGCGAAGTACCCGAGCTAAGCGAACGGAACTTCTGTTAATCTCAATATATTTTCTTCCTTTTTTATCCCCCTCCTTTGGAGGGGTTAGGGGAGGATTATTTCTTCTTTTTAGGAGCAATAAACATGATCATTCTTTTTCCTTCAAGAACAGGCATTGCTTCAACTTTTCCAAATTCTTCAAGATCAGTTGCTAATCTCAATAATAGGATTTGTCCTTGATCTTTATATATAATCGAACGACCTTTAAAGAAAACAAACGCTTTCAATTTTGATCCGTCTTTTAGGAATTTCTCCGCATTTTTTCTTTTAAATTCGTAATCATGCTCATCTGTTTGTGGACCAAAACGAATTTCCTTCACTACAATTTGAGTAGATTTTGCTTTCAGTTCCTTTTCACGCTTTTTTTGCATGTAAACAAACTTTTTATAGTCCATTATCTTACATACAGGTGGTTCTGCATTTGGTGAAATTTCAACTAAATCCAATTCAAATTGGTCAGCTAATCGTAATGCTTCAGCAAGTTTAAAAACTCCTGGCTCAATATTTTCACCTACAAGTCTTACTTCTTGCACTCCACGAATAAGATTATTTATTCTATGGGCATCTTTTTTTTCTACTCGAGGTTGGTAACCTCTATTACTTCTTATTGCTATGACTTTATAATTTAAGTTAAACTGTAAATACTTTTAATGTTTTTTTAATTTCTTCATCCACAATTGAAGCAAATTCTTCTATTGTAGCGCTACTATTTCCTTTTCCTTCTTGTCCATGACGACGGATAGAAATGGTTCCGTTTTTCTCCTCTTCCTCGCCTACAATAAGCATAAACGGGGTTTTTTGCATTTCTGCATCTCTAATTTTTCTTCCAATCGACTCATTTCTGTTGTCAATTAGGGCGCGAATTTCGTGATTTTCTAGCAGATTTAAAACTTTTTTAGCATAATTTTCATATTTCTCGCTCAAACACAATATTATAGCTTGTTCTGGCATTAGCCAAAGAGGGAAATTTCCTGCAGTATGTTCTAATAAAATAGCAATAAATCGTTCCATTGATCCAAAAGGAGCTCTATGTATCATAACAGGTCTATGCAATTCATTATCAGAGCCTTTGTATGTCAATTCAAAACGTTCAGGTAAATTATAATCTACTTGAATAGTCCCTAATTGCCATTGTCTACCTAAGGCATCTTTCACCATGAAATCTAATTTAGGTCCATAAAATGCCGCTTCACCATATTCAACAACTGTATTCAAGCCTTTATCTGCTGCTGCATTTATAATTGCGTTTTCTGCTTTTTCCCAATTTTCATCGCTACCTATATATTTATCTCTATTTTCTTTATCACGCAATGATACTTGAGCAGTAAAATTTTCAAATCCTAAAGAGCCAAATACATAAAGAACCAAATCAATTACTTTTTTGAATTCTTCATCTAATTGTTCAGGAGTACAAAAAATATGAGCATCGTCTTGAGTAAATCCACGAACACGTGTCAAACCATGCAATTCTCCGCTTTGTTCGTATCGGTATACCGTTCCAAATTCAGCATATCTCTTTGGTAAATCTTTATACGACCAAGGCCTTACGTTATAAATTTCGCAATGATGAGGGCAATTCATTGGCTTCAATAAAAATTCTTCCCCTTCGGCTGGAGTATTTATGGGCTGAAAACTATCAGCACCGTATTTAGCATAATGTCCTGAGGTTACATACAATTCCTTTTGTCCAATGTGTGGCGTAACCACTTGCTCGTAGCCCGCTTTCTTTTGAGCTTTTTTTAAAAATTGCTCTAATCTATCTCTTAAAGCAGCTCCTTTTGGTAGCCATAATGGTAAACCAGCTCCTACTTTTTGCGAAAACGCAAATAACTCTAATTCTTTTCCTAACTTTCTATGGTCTCTTCGTTTGGCTTCTTCTAATAATTCTAGATAGTCAGTTAAATCTTTTTGTTTTGGAAACGAAACTCCATAAACACGAGTTAACTGTTTGTTTTTCTCATCGCCACGCCAGTATGCGCCTGCTACACTCATGATTTTCATTGCCTTGATGATTCCGGTATTCGGAATATGACCTCCACGACACAAATCAGTAAAAGTAGAATGGTCACAAAAAGTAATCGTGCCGTCTTCTAAATTGGTGATTAATTCCGTTTTATATTCATTGTCTTTATATATATCAAGAGCTTCGGCTTTACTAACAGGACGCAATTTAAATTCGTGTTTCTCTCTTGATATTTCAAGTACCCGATCCTCAATTTTTTTAAAATCAGCATCCGAAATTTTATGGTTTACAAAATCAACATCGTAATAAAACCCATTGGTAATTGCAGGTCCAAGCGTTAATTTAATTCCAGGAAACGTTTCCTCCAAAGCTTGTGCCATAACGTGCGAAGTCGAATGCCAAAAAGCTTTTTTGCCATTTTCGTCATTCCAAGTATATAATATAAGAGAACCATCCGTCGTCAATGGAGTTGAGGTTTCAATAGTAGTACTATTAAAAGAAGCAGAAATCACATTTCTAGCCAAACCTTCACTAATGCTTTTTGCAACATCCATAGGAGTTACGCCAATCGCAAACTCTTTAACTGACCCGTCGGGTAAAGTAATCTTAATCATTTATTCTAAATTTAATGAACCGCAAATATAGAGGTTTACAAAAACACATACAATATATATTAGTTAGGAATTAAAATTTTATTTCATCAGGAGCTATTTCCCGCTGTTCACTGTATCTTTTATGACGAACTCCGTCATAAAAGGATGCCGTTACCATCAGGGCTACGTCAAAATAAGTTAAAAATCTATTTTTGCTAAAAAAACTTTTGTATCCAAAAAGCGCCAAATCAGACACTTAAAAATAAACCTCAAAAAAGCTTTAAAATACTTTGTCAAAAGGTTTGCGAAAGTGAATTAGTTGTTTACTTTTGCACCCGCATTGAGAGAGAAGTTCTTTAAAAATACTGAAAAGCAAACCGAAAAAGTTGTTAATAAGCTGCTAAAAGATTTGCACTAAGTAAAAAGAGGTTTTACCTTTGCAGCCCGCAAGAGT
>CANGUZ010000001.1 GCA_947457255.1 Flavobacteriaceae bacterium | reverse complement strand
TAACAATTCCTTCTTTTTCATAAAATATGGTAAACCAATAATCAGTAGAAGGCATGTTTTGACCTGATAACGTTCCGTCCCAACCTGGTTCACTAGGTCTTATTTTTTTTATCATTTTACCATAACGGTCATAAATTTGAATCTCTGCTTCTGATTGTTCGCTCAAGGAAGTAATATTCCAAGTATCATTAACTCCATCACCATTTGGAGTGAAGTATTTAGGATAATTAACAGTAAGCACTTGAATACTTGTATCACCACATCCATTTCTGTCTGTTACAGTTACGGTATGCAATCCGGGAGCAACATTTTCAAAAATAGGCTCCACTTGAAATGATCCAAAATCCAATTGATATTCATAAAATCCACCTACTCCTTGAGCATCAATAGTTACATTTTGATTATCTGTAAATTCTTCTGAAACGGTGTAGGAAACTTTTGCTGGCTCAGATGGTGAAACCTCCAACACAATAGGAGAAGAAGAGCATCCCGATTTTTTACTAGTTGTGATTAATGTATAATTTCCAGGTAATTTAGCTTCATAAGTACTATCTGTTCCTACGATTTTTCCTGAATCATCTAACCACTTAAAAGTATGATTTACAGCATCTAAGCCACTTGGTATACTATAAGATCTTAACAATGTTTTTGTCTTACTATCGATACAAACTACACCTCCTTTAGGATATGGAATAGGTGCTTTAATGACAGTTATTGCAATGTTTCTTAAATCGAAGCAACTACTTGCTAAAGAGTTATTTACTCTAGCGTAAATTATTGGTAAGTCAGTAACTGTAAGATTATTTTTTTGAGTTGTAGCATCTTCAGGAGTTGCATAATACTTTACTGAAAACTCGGGTGTTTTTTGGTTTCCTAAAACAGTTGTATTTAGTTTCATTAAATCAAAATTCGTTTTACCATCATTTTCGCCATCTTCATCGCATACGGTAGTTAATCCGTTTGGCACAGGATAAGCTATCGGTTTAGGAACAATAGTTATGACAAATGAACTTTCATCAAAACATATTGGATAGAATGGAGATTTTCCATAAATATAAATAGTTCTAGTATTGGTAATTAATTCTCCAACCGCTAAGCGTAAACCAGTACCAGCGGGGCCACTATAATAAGCACCACTTTTTAATGTAGGTAATATATAGTTTTCACAACTTGTTATATTGGGTAAATCATCAACATTGAAAATTGTTGCTTTAAAACTTTTTTCATCAAAACAATTTGGAGTTGTTCCTGTTTCTGCATACATATATATAGTTTGAGTAGTCGTTATTGCATCTCCCTCTTTTAACATAGTACCAGTTCCATTAGGACCTGTAAAGTAATTACCAGTAACTATTTTAGGTAAAATAAATGAATTACAACTATTTACATTAGTTTTAGTAAGGACTTTCGGGGTTTTATTTATTGTTACTACGAATATATTTTCATCAGTACAATTAATTCTCTCTCCAGATTCAGTGTATACATATATTGTTTGAGTTGTTAAAATAATATCGCCAGCTTTCATAAAAGTCCCTTCACCACTATTTGGCCCACCTGATTTTGAATAATAATTTCCAATTTTTAAGGCAGGAAGTATATAACTATCACATGAGGAAACATCTTTAGGAGAATCAGCTTCAATAGAGAAAATGTCAAGTTTAAAACTATTTTCATCAGTACATTTTGTTATTGGGTCTACTGCATATATGTAAATAGTTTGAGAACTTGTTATTTTTGTTCCAGCAGAGAGTTTAGTTCCTGTTCCTCCAGTACCAGTGAAATATTCACCATTAGAAAGAGGAGTCAATTCGTAAAAATTACAAATATCAATATCAGATCTAGAATCAATTCGTGGTTTTGAGTTTATTGTTACTTTAAAACTAGATTCATTACTACAAACCTCTGTCGATCTTTTAAATATATAAATTGTTTTTGAGGTTGTTATTTTATCACCAGCATTAAGCATTACTCCAGTTTCATTAGATCCCGAATAATAATTGCCACTCGTAAGTATTGGAAGCGTATAGCTTTCACACGCAACAACATTTTCTAAATCATCAATTTTAGGCTGACCAATACTAACAGTAAAACTATAGTTGTCGGTACAATTTGGAGAACTATTACTTGGTACAAATACATATATCTTTTTATCTTCAGAAATAAGTGACCCCGCCGGAATACTATTCCCTAATCCTCCTGGTTCTGAATAGTATTTTCCTATAGGTAAAACAGGTAGCTTGTAACTTCCGCATTGCTCAATTTCACTAGGAAAATCAAATCCAATAATTACTTGAAATGAACTTTCTGAGTTACAATAATTTGGAGAACCAGTCGTTGAAAAAACGTATATTCGTTGGGAAGTTGTAATTATTGTACCAGCATCTAATTTAGTTCCACTTCCTTTAGGTTGGGTAAAATAATTTCCAACGTTTAATTGAGGCAATGTATAAGAGGTACAATCAAATTCATTTTTAAATGTTTCAACTTCTTGCCCAGGTATAATAGTTGCAGTAAAGCTCAGATTTAATTCACAAAAAGGATAAGTTGTGCTTAAAAAATAAAAGTAAATTGTTTGGGTAGTCGTTATTGAAGTTCCGAAAGGAATTTTAGTTCCTTTTCCATTTGCTTCAGTAAAATAATTTCCATAAGCAATAGTAGGTAGCGTATATTTTCCACAATAAGTACCTCCTTTTGGGACTTCATTTTCTGAATCAATAATTGTAATTTTGAAACTAGTTGATGAAGAACAACCCAAAGGATCTGGTTTATTAAAAATAGTTATAGTTTTCGTTTCGTTTATAATATCACCGGCTAAAAGTTTTGTTCCAGTACCGTTTGTTCCAGTATAATAATCACCATTAGTTAATAGGGGTAGGGCAAAACTATTACAGCCAAGAACGTTTTCTAATTTATCAACAGGAGGTAATGGTTTTACAAAAACTTTAAAACTTGTAAAAGCATAGCAAGAGTTGTCATTTACATTATCTACTCGAGCATAAATAGTTGTATTATCAACTAATATTTCTTGATTAAAATTGATAGGATTAACTCCATTATTTGCGTTGTCCTGAGAAGAATAGTAATTTACTTTATATGACGCAGTCGACTGTCCGTTTAGGATGTAAAAATTTTGTTTAAAAAGTCTAAATATTGCTCTATTAGAACCAATTTCTCTAGCACATTCGTACACGTCATCAGGTTGTTTTGCACTAGGAGCTGGACTTGTTAATAATCTAAACGATTTTACAATAAAACAAGGATTATTATGATTTTTAATTCTTACAAATACAGTTTCACCAGGTGTACCATTATAAATTGATGGTAATGCATCTAAAGAAGAAGTTGCATCAGAAATGCTTTTGTGATAACTTACTTCTGTTAATGGATTTAATCCTGTTTTAATAGTTCCAGTATTTAAAGATAAGTCATATAAGTAAGTTACAGCCCCTGTATCGCATTTAACTAAATTAACAGGGTTTCTAGTTACAAATTGTGGATAAAATTCAACTGTAACTAAATCAGTTATAGCTTCGCAACTTTTCGATTTTTTTTCATAAGTAACTCCGTAAACTCCGCCTTTATCAACAGTTAATGATTCGGTGGTTTTTCCAGGAATTACAGTTCCATTTCTTGTCCATTTGAAATTGTATTCTAATGGGCTAAGATTTGTATTTATTGTTTTAGTATCACCAAAGCATATTGCAGATTGGTTAGCAACTGTTAAATCTTGACCTAAAACATCTTGTCCTATGTTAAAAGTATCCGAAGCAATAAAAATAGCTGAATCTGACCCACCATCAGTTCGGTCTGCAATAACTAACTTAATATGATATGGGGTATTTGGTTTTAATAGTGCTGACGCATTTAATAATTTGGTTTGTCCATTAAAGTTAGTTGCAGATCCGTTAGCAGCAGAATCACCATTAAAACTTCCAAAATATTCCACATTTGCTGACGGACAAGAAGAATTGTATAAGTAATCTCTTATCGTGATAACCGATATAGGCTGATTTGTATTAGGAACTACAGCTAAGTTTGTAGTAATTCCGGTGCTCATATCGGTTAATAAAAAGGCAAATGCGTCTGAAAACTGACATTGAAAATTTCCATATTCTTCGGAGGCAAAAAGGAATTCAAAACTAAAGGATGGCGATATTGGTGTAAAATCGAATTCTAAAACTGTTGCATTGGTCGATTTCATTGTAATTCCAGATTGAAATAATATTTTTTCTAAGTCAGAATCTCCTGGCCAATTTACAGCTCCTTCATTCAATTCAGATTTATTTGGGCCAATAGCACTGGCGACAGCACCAGTACTTAAAATAACCCCAGATTTCATTGGGAATTTTGGATTAGTATTTGTAAAATATCCTATTCCGTTAGAAGATCCAAAGTTTGCACCAGTACTTGATGATACATTTGTTGCTGACACACATGGAGAGTTTATTAATACTGTATTTACTAATTGCGGTACAGTGTAGGTGCTAGTATTAACTGTAATTGCTTGCGAGAAACAATTTACACTAATCACTAAGAGTAAGAGTTGTATTAATTTTTTCATAATAATATAATCTATTACGTGTATTTATTTTGACTTTACAAATGTTTTAATTTTATCGTCAAAATGCAAATATAATCGATGAAATACATAATGTTTTATATATAATGTGTAAAAATCTTACAAAAATAGTTTTAAATAGAAATTTTTATTTGACAATCACTATTAAAAAGTGCTAGAGCAAAAAAATGTAATTAATAAAAAAGGCATTTGAGATTATTTTAAGAAACAAATTCTATTTTTAGATTGCTTTATATATGTTTACATTTGCAGACTTACAAATCATAATTTAACAACAATGTCATTATCAAAAATTCTTTTTCCACATATACAAAATGCTATAGCTTCTTTATTTGATGTAAGCATAGAAAATATAGAATTTCAATCTACACGTAAGGAGTTTGAAGGTGATATCACTATGGTTTTGTTTCCTCTTTTAAAACAAATCAAGAGTAATCCAGTGGAAATAGGAAATAAATTAGGAAATTATTTAGTAGAAAATACACACGAAGTAGTCCATTTTAATGTTGTTTCTGGTTTTTTGAATATTGTAATTTCAGATAAGTATTATTTAAAATTTTTTAATGAAATAAAGCAAGACTTACAGTATGGATTTGTAACTCCAATTCAAAATGATAAGGCAGTTATGGTTGAATATTCTTCACCTAATACTAATAAACCACTTCATTTAGGCCATGTTAGAAATAATCTTTTAGGGTATTCAGTTGCAGAAATTATTAAAGCTTCTGGAAAAAAAGTTTATAAAACCCAAATTATTAATGATAGAGGAATTCACATTTGCAAATCGATGTTAGCTTGGCAAAAATTTGGAAACGGAGAAACTCCTCAAAGTTCTGGTTTAAAAGGCGATAAGTTAGTAGGTAAATATTATGTTGCATTTGATAAAGCATATAAAGATCAAATCAATCAATTAATTTTAGAGGGAAAAACTGAAGATGAGGCTAAAAAACAAGCGCCTATTATTATAGAAGCTCAAAAAATGCTTCTAGATTGGGAAGCTGGTGATGATAAAGTAGTGCAACTCTGGAAAACCATGAATCAATGGGTTTATGATGGTTTTGCTATCACTTATAAAAACCTGGGTGTAGATTTTGATACCTATTATTACGAAAGTGATACCTATTTATTAGGAAAAGATGTCGTGCAAATTGGTCTAGAAAAAGGCGTTTTCGAAAAAGATCCTGATGGTTCAGTTTGGATTGATTTAACGGAAGACGGTTTAGATAGAAAAATTGTCCTTCGATCAGACGGAACAGCGGTTTATATGACTCAAGATATAGGAACAGCAATTCAACGAGTAAAGGATTTCCCCGATGTTGGAGGAATGGTCTATACTGTAGGAAACGAGCAAGATTATCACTTTAAAGTGTTGTTTTTAATTTTGAAAAAATTAGGATTTGATTGGTCTAAAAACTTATTCCATCTTTCCTACGGAATGGTCGATTTACCATCAGGAAAAATGAAATCACGCGAAGGAACTGTTGTAGATGCCGATGATTTAATGGAAGATATGGTGCAAACGGCAAAAGAATTGTCTGAAGAGTTAGGAAAACTAGAAGGCTATTCTGATGAAGAAAAAGCAAAACTATACACTATTATTGGTCTTGGCGCACTTAAATATTACATTTTAAAAGTCGATCCAAAAAAGAGAATTTTATTTAATCCTGAAGAATCTGTAGATTTTGCTGGAAATACAGGGCCTTTTATTCAATATACCTATGCTAGAATACAATCTATTCTGCGAAAAGCCGATTTTGATTTAGAAGTTATCATTGATGATCTTGTATTGCATCAAAAAGAGAAAGAGCTAATCAAACAATTAGAATTGTATCCTGAGGTAATTCAAAACGCTGCCCAAAATCATAGCCCTGCATTAATAGCAAATTATACGTACGATTTAGTAAAAGAATACAATTCATTTTACCAAACAGTTTCCATTTTAGGGGAAGAAAATAGTATAAAAAAAGCATTTAGAGTCCAACTGTCAAAAAAAGTGAGTGACACCATTCAATCAGCATTTTCATTATTAGGAATTGAAGTTCCAGAAAGGATGTAATTTTAAAAATTAACCCTTAAACTTATATTTGGAGTTCTTTTAAGTGCGTATGTTTTCACTTTTTTAATAGAATTTAGCGCAGTATTTACGCTATAAAATTCGTTTATTTCATTTTGTTTGTTCAATAAATTTAAAACTGAAAATTAATTCTTTAATCGATTTATTTTTCTTCTAGCACAAAGTTTAAACTAATTTTAATATTCTCAGCAAACTTTTCTTTAACCAAATTTGGAATATCTATTTTATAATCGGCAGCTTTTACAGAAAAGGCACTAGTAGCAGTAATTTTTCCAGCATTTAATATAAGTCCAATCTTAGTTTTAATTTTTTTAGTAACGCCATGAATCGTCAAATCTCCTTCTAAATCATAACTAGTTTTTGTTGCTGATAATTTTGAAGCCGAAAAATTTAAAACTTTTCCTTTAAAGGTAGCTTTTGGAAATTTTGAAGACTCCATATAATTTTCATTAAAATGTTCTTCCATCAATGGCGCTTTAAATTTAAATGCTTTAATTAAAGCTAAAGCAACAAAATCGCCAGTAGCTTGTTCAAAAATACAGGATACAGTATTGTTTGTTGCAGCTATTTCTACTAGGTCGGGCATCGATGCATCAAACTTGATTTCTCCAGATCGGGTAATCATTTTCTGAGAAAACGCAAGACTAATAACAAAAAAACAAATGATTAAGAGTGCAACTTTTTTCATATCTATAATATATTAGTTTGGATAATCGTTTGTAGCCCACAATTGTATCATGTCTATTGTAGCTTGTGGCATTTTACCACTTGTTGGCATAATTTGCCCACACTCTCCTTTTATTTTACATAATAATTTTCCTGTTTTAGAAGATTCTTTTACTTGGTCGTAGTTTTCTAAATCAGGAAACTCATTACCTCCAGAATGACAACCTGTACATTTTGTTGAAATTACGGGTTCTACATTTTTCGAGTAAGTAGGGTTAGTAACAACAGCCGAAATATCTTGATAGGTTGTTGATTCACATGAAGTAATAAATAAAGAACTTATTACCATCGCTAAAATTTGTATTTTTTTCATATTTAATTATTTAAAAAACTCTGTACATATTAAATCCAAAATAAACGCTACCTCCATTCCAATCACCTGCCGCGTTGGTGAAAATGGCTACATCATTCATAGGCTGACAATTAGAGAATACCATTTGAAAAACATGTCCACCAGTTTCAATATCTAAGCCTATAGTTAGTGGGTTGCTGTATGGCGATTTAAATTCATCCGGTAAATTTACACGCCCAGCATATTCTAAATTTAAACTCAATCTTTTCGATAATTTATATCTAGCTCCAGCGGCTAACAATAACGTGTTTTCTTGATCTAAAATCCCATCATATAAATTTTTATGAACAAAAATAGGCGCTAATTGAAATGAAAACGAATCTGAGAATTTTCTAGAAACTAGCAGTTGTGTTGTATAAGCAAATCTGTGATTAGATTTCAATCCTGGTAAGGATTCGTCTTTTTTTAGTTCACTATCAATATCCATGGTATTGTATCCCACAATGGTAATAGGAAATCCATCAACTTCTTGATTGGCTAATTTGTATTTTGCAGCTAATTCATAGGTTTTGCGATAGGTATGTCTTGAAGCTCCAACAGAAAGCCAATTGGCAACACCATAAATTCCTCCAATTTTGGTGTAGGCTTGGTCTAAACCAAAGAAATTATTAATTCCTTCTGTTAAATCTCCAAATCGATGTGAAACTAGAAAATAAAATTCGCCTTTTACGGGTAATTTTGTTGATTGCATATTGCATATTTGCAATCCTTTGAAAGCAGCAATTTCTATTTCTTTCTTGTCAGATTTTACAGAGTCAAGTTGGCTTAATAAGTTATCTTGGGCTGTGGCTGAAGCCAATCCAAAAACGACAAAAGCAAATGTAAAAAGGTTTTTAATTTTCATATTCTATTATTTATTAATTACAAAAACATTGATCTAATTTTAATTCTCCCATTAAATCATCAAATCCAACTACTCTTCCTTTTACAGTTACGGTTTGATTTATAACTAAAGTAGTATTCGGATTTTTTAATATACAAATTATAGCGTTGTCAACTATTATTTGGGTTGAATTTACATCAGTTATAGTGCCTTTTATAGCGACAGCTTTTTCTAGATATTTTTTGTTAGATAATTCTTGATTCGTTGTAAACTCATCAAGAATGGATTTAGAGGAAAGAGTAAATTCAGCCTTCTCAGTTGATAAATCCCTGGCTCCACCATGCATAACATATTGATAAGTAAATAAGCCTAATAGCGAAATGATTACCAATGATATAATAATTCTACTTTTTTTCATTTATTTCAGTATTATTTTTTTGACAATTCTATCCTCTTTGTTGGATATTTCCATAAAATATATTCCTTTAGAAAAACTCGATAAATTTACAGCATTTTCTTGGTTAATTGTGTCTAATTCAATTTCTTTTATCAATTTTGCATTGGTATCAAAAATTTTAATTTTAGAAATTTGAGTAGCACTGTTCTTAGTAATGGTAAATATTCCGTTTGATGGATTTGGATAAATATTCAATTTTTCTAAAGAAGAAAAGTTCTCTGTTCCTAACGTAGCAAAAGAAAGACCTTTTGTTCCAAAAGAAGAATGCTCAACAGTAGGATCAATCGTGTTTGAAGGACCATAAGCCCAAATTATGTTTAGGGAGTTTGAAGCAAAGTTAAAAGTATAATCTTCGATGTCATTTGTATTAAATTTTCGTGTTGCTACGATTGTTCTAGAAGTTCCACTTACAGTATTACTAACAACTGTTAAATTATTAGTCGTATCATCATTAGCTTCTTGATGACCTCCGGGAAGGTATTGATCTAAGAGTGTTGTTCCTGAGGAAGTAAAACAATCAGTATTTGAAGCCATAGTAGTTGCATTAAACCCAATAGTAAACCATCTTGTTGAAGGACCAACCAAAGTGATTGTAGCTGTTGAAGTAGTTTGATTTAAATCAATTTTAACGGTCATTAAGTTGGTTCCCGTTTTCAGAGTTACCACTCCAGTTGATTTTATTTGACCAAATGAAATATTCATTAATGCCAAAGTTGCTAATAGTAGGTAAGATTTTTTCATTTTTTTTAATTTTTGGGTTTGTAATTTTTTATTGATCTAAAAGGATTATTAATTCGGTGTTTTTATTAAAATTTGCAAAATCAAGTGCGGTTTTTCCATCACTATCTTTCTGATTTTTAGCAGCGCCAGCTTGTATTAAAAGTTTAGCAATATCATTTTTATTAAAGAAAACAGCATAAATTAATGCTGTTTTTCCTTGTGAATCAAATTGGTTTAAATCGGCTTTAACAGCAATTAATTTTTCTACTATTTCAATATTTTCGGACATTACAGCAGCCATTAAGGCTGAACCCATTCCTGAATTGTAATTTAAATCGGCAACTTTATCAGCAAGAAACAACACAACAGGTACATTAGCTCTGTAGCAAGCTAAAATTAACGGACTTGATTTTCTTTCGTCGACAGTATTTACAATAGATGGATTCTTTTTATAAATTGTTTCAATTTCAATTAGTGTTCCTTTTCTTGCAATATCAAACACATTTTTTTCTTGTGAAAACATAATAAAACTATTGAAAATAAACACAATAGAGATTAAAAAAGGGTTCATGTTTTTCATAAGTTAGGTTAAGTTCTTAGTTTGGGCAAAAAAGGATTTTAGTTTAGATCAACGTTGATTTGAACTTTATTTGCTTTTTATCGATAATTTATTGTAAAACATTTAAAAAAAGGAAACCCTACCTCTAAAATAAATAAATTATTCAAAATATTTTAAGCTTAAATTTCATCCACTTTGAAATACAAAGCTCAAAAAAGATATCAAAGTATACGTTACATAATTATAGGGAATAGTTATATAATTTTCAGGGTTTTTATTTACAATAACTTTCAAACTTAAAAATCAAATGCTTAAATTTGCCCTTCAATAAATAAAAAATTATGTTCAATAATTTAAGCGATAAATTAGATAAAGCCTTTCATATTCTAAAAGGCCACGGAAAAATAACTGAAGTTAACGTAGCCGATACATTAAAGGAAGTACGTCGTGCTTTGCTAGACGCCGATGTCAATTTTAAAACTGCTAAAGATTTTACAACCAAAGTAAAAGAAAATGCTATTGGTCAAGATGTATTAACCACGCTTCAACCAGGGCAACTTTTAGTTAAAATTGTAAAAGACGAACTAACAGAATTAATGGGTGGCGATGTTTCAGGAGTTAATCTTTCTGGAAACCCAACCGTTATTTTAATGTCAGGATTACAAGGTTCTGGTAAAACTACTTTTTCAGGAAAATTGGCTAATTTCCTAAAAACAAAAAAGAATAAAAATCCGCTTTTAGTAGCTTGCGATGTCTATCGACCTGCAGCTATCAATCAATTACATGTCGTTGGAGATCAAATAGGAGTTGAGGTTTATTCAGAGTTAGGGAATAACAATCCTGTTGAAATCTCAGTTAACGCTATAAAATATGCCAAAGAAAAAGGATACAATGTAGTTATTGTAGATACTGCTGGTCGACTTGCTGTAGATGAGGAGATGATGACCGAAATTGCTAATGTTCATAAAGCTATTCAACCACACGAGACCTTATTTGTTGTTGATGCTATGACGGGTCAAGATGCGGTAAATACTGCAAAAGCTTTTAACGAAAGATTAAATTTTGACGGAGTAATCCTTACAAAATTAGATGGTGATACTCGAGGTGGAGCTGCCATTTCTATTAAGTCGGTAGTAAACAAACCGATTAAGTTTGTTGGAACTGGAGAAAAAATGGATGCTATAGATGTTTTCTATCCTTCTCGTATGGCTGAGCGTATTCTAGGAATGGGAGACGTTGTGTCATTGGTAGAAAGAGCACAAGAGCAATTCAACGAAGAGGAAGCTAGAAAAATTCAAAAGAAAATTGCCAAAAACGAATTTGGTTTTGATGATTTTCTTTCTCAAATTCAACAGGTTAAGAAAATGGGAAATATGAAGGACTTGGTAGGAATGATACCCGGAGCTTCAAAAGCAATGAAAGATGTTGAAATTGAAGATGATGCTTTCAAACATATTGAAGCAATTATCCATTCTATGACTCCTATTGAAAGAAGTAAGCCTGCTATAATTGATGTAAAAAGAAAAAATAGAATAGCAAAAGGCTCTGGAAGAAAAATTGAAGAAGTCAATCAATTAATGAAACAATTTGACCAAATGAGTAAGATGATGAAAATGATGCAAGGTCCAGGCGGAAAAAATATGATGAAAATGATGAGCGGAATGAAGGGCGGTATGCCAGGAATGCGATAATTTCAGGTTCTAACTACAACAATAAACAACTAACTACTGTACTATAATGCAACTACTAGACGGAAAAAAAACTTCTGAAGATATAAAAAACGAAATCGCAGCCGAAGTTCAAAGAATGAAAGCTGACGGTCAAAAAGTACCTCATTTAGCAGCAGTTATTGTTGGTACCAATGGAGCCAGTTTGACTTATGTAGGAAGCAAAGTAAAATCATGTCAACAAATTGGTTTCGAGTCTACACTAGTTGCTTTGCCAGAAAATATTTCTGAGGAAGAATTACTAGACAAAATTAAGGAGTTGAATGAAGATGACGATTTAGATGGCTATATTGTTCAGTTGCCATTACCCAACCACATCAATGAAGAGAAAATCTTAATGGCAATTGATCCTGAAAAAGATGTCGATGGATTTCATCCAGCTAATTTTGGAAAAATGGCTTTAGAAATGGAAACATTTTTGCCAGCTACTCCTTTTGGAATAATGGAATTATTAGAACGATATAAAGTAGAAACCTCAGGTAAACATACTGTAGTTATAGGACGTAGTCACATTGTAGGACGACCAATGAGTATCTTGATGAGCCGTAAAGGGTATCCCGGAGATTCAACCGTAACATTAACTCACAGTAGAACCAAAAATATTGAAGAATACACCAAAAATGCTGATATAATAATTACAGCACTTGGAGTTCCTAATTATCTAAAGGCCGATATGGTAAAAGATGGAGTAGTAGTAATTGATGTAGGAATCACCAGAGTTGAAGATGCTTCTCACCCAAAAGGATATGTCATTACCGGCGATGTTGATTTTGATAGTGTAAGCAAGAAATCTTCCTTTATCACACCAGTTCCCGGTGGAGTAGGACCCATGACGATTGCAATGTTATTGAAAAACACCTTGTTAGCTCGAAAAATTAGAAGTAGAAAGTAAAGAACTATTAGATTTATTTAAAACCCAAGACAAAAAGGCTTGGGTTTTTATTTTATAATAATTCAGAAATTTTAATAATCTTCTTTTTTCTTAAATCGTGGATTGTCTCTTTTAATTTATTCTGTTCTGAGCTTTACAGGTTCCGCTTTTGATAAACTGGCTTCTTCAGTTTTACTCGAAGATTCGATAAGTTGGTTCAGTTCTTTAATTTATTTTGACTTGATGTTCAAGAACTGATGGCGATAAAAAATATATGAAAAACGACACGGTTAAAAATAAACAAATACTCAATTAATAAATGCAATAGAAATTAAAAAGATTGATATTGTCATCAAAATTTAATATAAAATAAACCGTCGGGTTTATTAAAATTATTTGATTCTAAATATTGTTTATTGGTCTATTTATAATAAATTTGTTGATGAATTGAATAAATGTCAATACTGTTTTTTTTTGCTAAAATTCGTTTTTTTTTTTGATAATTGAAAAGATTTACCATAATTGTTTCTAATTTTGAACTGGTTACAAAATTGTGGAAATAATGTTTCAATTTTTTTTCTTGAATTTCTAAAGATATTAGTTTATTGCTTATTGTTCATTCTGAATAAATTCAGTTGTTAAACTCAATAAAAAAACTTCTAAATTAAACATATTACACTTAAGGCAATTCCAAATTTATATGGTAATTCACAATTCAAAGTACTTATAATTTCTAAAATTCTTAAACATTTTTTATTCAATTTATTTTACTTTAAATAATTTCACCCAACGGGTTAAAAAACTATAGCAATTAAAACTTAAACTGAATTATGTAAAAACTATTTATTAATAGTTTTCATTAGTTAATTTACTATTTGTCAAGTTGTCTTTTCAAAATAAAAAATAAGAGTTAATAATTATAGGTAAAAAACGAGAATAACAATTTTTTTGCAAAGTTCATACTTTCAAAATAATTTTCTATTATTTGAAATTGAAATCGAATTCTCGATTAAAAAATCGAATTCTAATTTATCTTACATTATTTAAAACTAAAGTTTAATTTTGTTACAATGATTAGACTATGAGATTAAAGTTATTCTTATTTATTTTTATTTCTTCATTTTTTATTACTGCACAGAACAAAACTATTGATAGTTTACATGTGCAATTAAAAAATGCAAATAGTGATATTCTTAGATCAAAATTACTTAATAATTTAGCAAGTGAATACAGTGCTAATAATCCAAAGTTAATGTTAAGTTATGCGAATAAGGCCTTGAGTTTATCGAGTAAAATTGGCTTTAAAATCGAACAGGGAAATGCTTACCATTATATAGGCAATGCAAATGTCATCTTTGGCAATTATTCAAATGCACTTGATAATTTTTTAAAAGCTCAACATATTTTTGAAAACGAAATATCTTTTAAGTCAAATGAAATTGAACTACAAAATGGCTTAGCCAGAGCTTATGGTAGTATTGGTTTTGTTTTTATGCAGCAAAGCAACTACTCAAAGGCTTTATCATTTAATTTTAAAGCTTTAAAAATTTTTCAAAAAACAAATAATATAATTAAACAAGCAGTAATTTATAATAATATTGGCGTAATCTATAAATCACAAGGAGATTTTTTTAAATCATTAAGCTACTATGAAAAGTGTTTAAGTATTCAAGAAAAGTTAAATGACAAAAATATTGGGACTACAAATAATAATATTGGATTAGTTTATTTAAATCTTAAAGATTTTCCTAAGGGATTAGAATATTTTAATAAATCAAAAAACTATTTTGATAAGTATCCAAATCCATATGGATTGGCTGAATTGTTTTATAATTATGGATTGTACTACAAAATTGTAAATCAAAATGAAAAAGCTATTGATTATTCTAAAAAGGCATTAGATTTTTTTACAATTGTTGAAAATAAATTTATGATTGCTGATTCTTATGCGCTATTGGGGACTATTTATTTCGAGCAAAATAATAATAAATTAGCATTGGAGTATATTAGTAAAGCATTGAATATTGCCAAAGAATTGAACGTCTTAGATAAAATACAATCTTTTGAGAAATCATTAAGTGAAATTTATGAAAAGCAGAATAATCTTGCTGCGTCATTAAAACACTACAAACTATATAGTATTGCTAAGGATAGTCTTGCCAATGCAGAAACGGTAAAAAGTACTATTCGTGCTGAAATGAATTACGATTTTGATCGAAAAGAAATGTTACAACAAGAAGCACAATTTAAAAAAGATTTAGAGTATAAACAAGAGGCTAAGCTCAATAAGATAAAAATAGCTTTTGCTGCTTTTTTAGTTCTATTTGTTTGTGGTATTTTGTTTTTAATTTATAATAAATCCGTTTTGAAGAAAAAGTTAACTCTGGAAAAAGAATTAGCTGTCTATGAGCAAAAAGCCTTGCACTTGCAAATGAACCCCCATTTTATTTTTAATTGTCTAGGTTCTATTTCAAGTTTTATTGTAAAAAATAGTACTGAGGCGGCAATTATTTATCTGGCAAAATTTTCTAAATTGATGCGTTTAACATTAGAATATTCAAAGGAAACACTTATTCCGATTGATAAAGAAATAGAAAGTTTACAAAATTACCTTGAATTAGAGCAATTGCGATTTAATGGGTCTTTTCAATTTATTATAAATAAAAGTAGCGATATAGATGATGATGTTGCTCTACCTCCAATATTATTACAACCTTTTATAGAAAATGCAATCATTCATGGAGTCAACTCTAAAGTAAATACAGGACTAATAGTAGTTGATTTTAAAATAGAAAATCAATGTTTGGTTTGCGTTGTTACTGATAATGGCATAGGTATAAATGTATCTAAGGAGTTAAAAGAAAAAAAGATTTCTATGCACAAATCAATGGCGCTTGATATTACTAGAAAAAGGTTAGAAATGATGGAGACTTCAACTTCACAAGAAGCTACAGTTTCTATAGAACAAATAGAAGAGAACAGCGAGGTAAAGGGTACTAGAGCTACGCTTATTCTTCCTTTACAATATTTACCTAATTTATAATAATTTAAACTAAAAATTGAGATGATTACAGCAGTATTAGTAGATGATGATGTGAATTTGCGAGAGGGAATGAAAGGACTTTTGTCTATTTATGCTCCGGATATTTCTATCCGAGGAGAGGCAGATAGTGTTGAAAGTGGAGTTAAAATAATTAACAAAATTAAACCTCAAGTTGTATTCTTAGATATACAAATGAACGATGGAACAGGATTTGATATTCTTGAAAAACTTTCAGAAATGAATGGTAAAGTAACCTCAAACATTGTATTTATAACTGCTTATGAGCATTATGCTATAAAGGCATTTCGATTTAGTGCCTTAGACTTTTTATTGAAACCCGTAATTCCGAGTGAATTAGAAAATGTAATTGAAAAAATAAGAACTGTTTTAGAAAAAGATAGCGATTATTCTCATATTGACTTACTGTTAGAAAATATTAGAAAAGAAACTGACGATTTTAAACGTATTGCATTGTCTAATTCTGATGGAATTCATCTAATTGATATTTGCGATATTATCCGTTGCGAGAGTAATGACAATTATACCAACTTTATTATCAAAAACAGAAAACCTATTTTAATATCTAAAACTCTTAAAGAATACGAAGAACTATTAACGGATCACGATTTTGTCAGAATTCATCAATCACACCTTATCAATTTATCCTATGTTAAATCATTTGAGAAAAAAGAAAATGGACTAATACTTATGTCAGATGACAGTTATCTTCCAATAGCGCAACGAAAAAGAGTAATGCTGAACGATATATTATTAAAAAGATTAAATTAATAAATAAGAGACTTCCCTTTTACACTAATAAATTAAATGACAACAAGAAATGAAAAATTTAATATACCTAACGCTTTTCCTGATTGTAGGAATTGCCCAAGCCCAAGTAATCTCTTTTGCAGATAACGATTTTAAGTTAAAATTGTTAGAATCTGATGTGACTAATAATATTGCAAAATCTCTTGGAGGAAACAATCTTAAAATAGATGCAGATAATGACAGTCAAATTACCGTTCAGGAAGCAGCTTTAGTTTATGAATTATTCTTACCTAATGAAAGTGCCATTAATAGCCTTGAAGGAATTCTTTTTTTTGTAAATTTAACCAAGTTAGATGCTCAAAGTAGTGCTATTTTAGGAAGTGTAAACCTTTCAAATATGCCATTGTTAGAATATATTTTTTTGAATAATAATCAAATAAATGAATTAAATGTTTCAGGTTGTATCTCTATGATAGAAATTGATTGTAATAATAATCTCCTTCAAAAAGTAGATGTATCGACTTTAATTAAGCTTGAAGATTTGAAAGTGGCTAACAACCCTATTTTACAAATTTTTGCAAAAAATGGAACTGATGAAACAATAGATTTTAGTGGTACATTGAATCAAAACATCAACTATATTTGTGCTGACGAAATTCAAATCCTCAATTTACAAGCTCAAGTAACTAATGGTTGCATTGTAAATTCTTATTGCACCAGTGTTCTTGGAGGTAATTTTAATACAATTAAGGGAAAATTGTATTTTGACGCTGAGGGTAATGGTTTAGATTCAAGTGATCTGCCTTGGGCTTATGTAAAACTAAAAAGTACTTTGGGAAATGATGATAGCGAAATAGTGCAAACTGTTACCGAACAAGATGCAAATTATACTTTTACCACTACAGAAACTGGTGATTTTGATGTAGTACCAAGTATTGAAAACTCAACTTGGTTTACTATTACTAACGTTGCAGGAAACTTTCCCGATAGTAGTAATAATGTATTCAATCAAAATTTCATTTTGGCTCCTGTCGGAATTCATACTGACGTAGAAGTTATGGTTAGGCCAACATCAGAAGTAATTTCAGGTTCGAATGCTAGTTATGAAATTGTTTTTAAGAACAAAGGAAATCAAACACATACTGGAGAAGTTACTTTTGGTTTTAATGAAAATGTTCTAGATTTTGTTTCGTCAACCATCCCTTTGGTAAATTCTGGGACTGGAGTATTATCTTTAGCTTATACTAATTTACGGACATTTGAAACTAGAAGTTTTCAAGTAGTTTTAAATGTAAATAGTGCTGTAAAAAATGGAGATGTTCTGGATTACTCCTTAAGTATTACCCCGAATGGAGAAGAACTTAGTACTCAATCAGATAATTTTTTTCTATACAGACAAAATGTTCAAGCCACTAACCCTAATCGAATAGAATGTATTCAAGGCAGTTCAGCATCATCATCTGAAATAGGGAAATTTCTTCATTATGCTATAAATTTCGAGAATACTGGAACTCAAATTGCAAAAAACGTCGTGGTCAACACTAATTTTGATGCTACACAATACGACATAAATTCCATCCAAATTCTTAATTCTTCTAGCGAACTGTTGGTAAGCGCTCAAAATCAAAAAGTAAGATTAAATATGCGCAGAGCTAATGTTGGTGGTCCTGGCGGACAAGGTGGAATTTTACTTAAAATTAAAACTAATAATAATTTAACAAATGGTTCGACAGTAAATACTGAAGCTGAGATATTTTTTGACTATGATGCCGTGCAAACTGCCCCAATAGTTTCGCAAACAGAAATTGCAAATACGACCTTTCAAAACCTAAGTCTTTTAATCAGCGATTTTGATCAGTCAATAAATGTGTCACCAAATCCTACTACGTCAATCATTAATGTCGTATCAAATAATGTTTTACAAACGATACAATTATATGACATATACGGTCGATTATTGCAAACTAATGTCTTAAATGGTTCGTTATCAAGTATCGATTTAACAAGCAGGTCTTCGGGAGTTTATTTTTTAAAAATAACTTCTGACAAAGGACATAAAATTGAAAAAGTATTTAAAAAATAATTTTTTTTTAATACATAAAAGCTACTAACACGTTTTATTTAAACGAGTTAGTAGCTTCTCTATATTTAGCAATTTGAGGTAAGTGCAGCTTTCATTTTTTCAATTTCTAATGGCTTCAATAAAAAGTCATTAAAGTAAAAATTATAATCAGTGTTATCTTGCGCTGATATATCAGCTGTAAGTCCAAAGATTGGAGTTTCTTTGTTTAAATTTTGAAGGGTTCTTATATTTTTTGCAGCCTGATAACCATCTAAAACAGGCATGTGAATATCCATTAATATGTAGTCGTATTTTGTTGTTTTCGATTTTTCGGTAGCAATTAATCCATTGATCGCAAGGTCTACTATAAAGCCCCATTGTGACAAGAGTTTTTTAGCTACCATTGCATTTATGGCATTATCTTCAACTAATAAAACAGAAGTTCCCGCTAAATCTTTTTTCAGATTTACTTCACTATTTATATTCTGACTGATACCTTTTTTTAATTGCAGTTCAAATGAAAAGGTAGATCCTTTACCGAAAACACTAGTTACTTTTATAGCACTTTGGTGAAGTTCTATCAGTTGTTTTGAAATTGTTAATCCCAAACCTGTTCCATCTTTTTTACGAGTAATTCCTTTTTTTAATTGTGAAAAAGTGTCAAAAATGGCTTCAATATTTTCCTTTTCAATACCAATTCCTGTATCTATAACCTTAAATAAAACTGAATCGGTTTCTTCCTGTTTTTTTAAGACATTAATTTCTAGCTTTATATTTCCTTGTTCAGTAAATTTAACAGCATTGCTGATGAGGTTGCAAAGAATTTGAGTAATCTTTGTTTGGTCTATATAATAAGTGTCATTTATTTCAGAATCGATATTTAATTCAAAATTTAAATTTTCCTTATTAGCGGCATGTGTATAGGTAATCCATAAATGCTCAATAAATTTTTTAAAGTTTGTAGATATAGGATCTAAATCCATTTTACCTGAATCTAGTTTGGTAAAATCTAAAATATCGTTAACAATCTTTAATAAATGATTGCTTGAAAATTTAAGCGAATGTAATAAAGTTTCATTTTCAGTGTTAGAGTTTTCGCCGAGAATTGCTGCAATTGTAATTATGGCGTTTAGTGGCGTCCTTATCTCGTGACTCATAGTTGAGAGAAACTCTTTTCTAACTCTTAATGATTCTTCAGCTTTATTTTTTTTTACTATTAATTTTGTGTTTTCTTGTTGCAGTTCTGTTTCCTTCTTTAAGGTTTGCATTCGAAGCAATAAATCATAATTTTCTATAACTTTAAGATCTTTAGCTTTAAAAACAGTTTCTTTTTCTTTAAGGAAAAGCTCCAGATGGTATAATGATTTTCTATTATTTTTTTCTAGCTTATAAATACCATAAAATAAATGATGAACTTTAATTTTAATTATTGAAATATTGTAAGTGTTACATATTCTTAGCGACTTTTCTAAATATTTTTTTGAAGTTTGCACATCCTTCGTCTCAAAATATAGTTTGGCTAATTTATAGTTTGCCATAGCTAGTCCAAGTTTTTCACCCATCTGTTCGTGAATTACAATAGATTGCTTGAAATTCTCAATAGCTAACTCGAATTTTTTTTTATAAAAATTTATTTTTCCTTTACCATAAATTGCAAAAGCAAGTCCACGTAAATCATTGTTCTTGTATTTAATAGCAATCGATTTTTCAATAATTTCATTGGCGATATCAATTTTGTTATTTTTAATATAAATACCTGATAAATTATTGTAAGCATTAGTTTCAAGATTGGTATCACCTATTTTTTTGGCGGCTTTGATGGCGTTTTTGTATGACTGAATTGCATTTTGTTCATCATCAATAAATTCATAAACAGTACCTAAGGCTTTTTCACATTTTGAAATGTAATGATAATTGTTGTTTTTTTTAAAAATAATCAAAGCATCAATCAAATTGACGACTCCTAATTGATAATTATTAGTTTTATAATAAAATCCAGCCAAGTTATATTTAACCTCTGCAATACCAATTTCATTTTTACTTTTCTCAAATAAATGCATACTTTTTTGAGATAGGTTATATGATTCCTCGTAATTACCAACAATCATATAGTATAGCGAAAGTTGACTTAAAGCTTTAGCTTTTAGGTGTTCGAAATTTGGGTTATCACACAAATGTAATGCTTGCTTAGCTAGTTTTATACTTAGTTCCAGATTGCAAACCCTGCTCAAGTAGGATTTATCCAACAAATCGATGATGGTTTTATTATTTTGTGGCATTTGCGATAAGAATAGTTTCGTTAATTGTTCTTCAATTTGGCATATTTGATTTAAAATTATTCAGGCAAAGTAGGTCGATGAATTTGAAAGTTTAACAGGTAAAGCATTTATGCTAAATCTTATCCTGCAGATAAAGAGTATAATAAACAAATTTGTTTGAAAAATAATTCAAAACAATATTAAACATTTTTAAGGATAATCACAACATAAAAGTTCTTTATTGATAAGCTTTTAATGCTATCTTTTATGTAATTAAACTCATTGAATCCTGATATTACTTTACAAATATTTTTAAAGTATGTAGTAGATATCTATTTTTAACTTACTTCTCACAAAATGGTTTTAGCAATAGACATTCGCTTTTTTTTTAGATTCATAGTTGATTTTCTAAAAAGAATGACTTTAATGCAAAAACAACGAATGTAAGTACCTAAATCATGCTTTTTGTATTGTTTCATATTCACTTCATTAATATTGAATTAAAAGATTATTTTAAATTTTAAATATATAATTTGATAAGTTTTGATTTATATAGAAATCGAATTCTCGATGAAAATATCGAATTCTAATTTATCTGATTTCGTTACATTCTTAAGTGTAATTTTGTCTCAATATTTAGAAAATGAGAATGAAATTATTCAAATTTAATTTAAACTCATTATTAGTTTTAAAACATTATTAGTCGCAATTCTAGGTATTCGTTGAATAAAAAAATTACAATTTACTTAACCCTTTTTAAAATTAAACATTATGAAAAAAATTTCAATTTTAGCTTTGATTGCCTTTGCAATCAGTTCGTGTTCAGAGGATACTTCTACAAGTGGCAGCGTATCAATAAAAGCTGCTGTAGTATCCAAAACAGGTAAAACTTCTTCAACTGGAAGAACCTCATCTACGGTAGTAATTAATGATTTCAAGATTAATTTAGGAAATATTGAATTAGAAATTGATGAAGATGATGATAGGTATTCTTCAGACCCTGTATTTGAAGATGTTAAACTCGATGGTCCTTTTTTACTAGATTTACTAGAGCCAAACAAGCCACAAAGTCAATTTATTACTTCTATTGAAGTACCAAATGCTAAGTATGAAGAAATCAAGTATAAATTTACTAAAAGCCTTATCACGGGAGATTTATTGGGCAAAACTTTTATAATTAAAGGAACAATTAATAATAAACCTTTCGTACTCTGGAGTGATAAGGATATTGAACTGGAATTAGATTTTAAAGATCCTTCCAAAGATTTTTTAATTAATGATAATAGAGTTGCTCTCTACATCAAAATTCAACTAGATGCATTGATGGCAGAATTGAATTCTTTAGCAAATAATGGTTTACTTGTTGATAATGATGACGATGGTACAATCGAAATTACAACCGGTGATGATGATGGAAATTCCAGTATTGGCGATAAACTAAAAGACTTAATCGAAAAAGAGACCTATTTAGATGACGAGGATTAATCTAAATACGAATTTGACTAGTCCTAAATAATCTGTGTCGATTATTTAGGGCTAGTCATTTTTACTAATAATCTCCCTTTTTCTTAAACCTCGGATCATCTCTTTTAATAAATTCTGTTCTACGTTTTATGGGTTCCGCTTTTGGTAAACTTGCTTCTTGGGTTTTACTTGAAGGTTCGATAAGTTGGTTCAGTTCTTTAATTTCAGCATCTGTCAAATCACGATAGCGACCCAAAGGAATATCCAAGGATATATTGATAATTCGAATGCGTTTCAATGCTGTAACTTCATAACCCAAATATTCACACATTCTACGAATTTGACGGTTTAAACCTTGCGTCAAGATGATTTTAAAAGTGCTTGAACTGATTTTTTCTACTTTGCATTTTCGGGTAACCGTATCTAAAATAGGAATGCCATTACTCATTTTCTCAATAAAACGATCAGTTATCAGTTTGTTGACCGTTACGGTATATTCTTTTTCGTGGTTGTTTCTGGCACGAAGAATTTTATTGACAATATCACCATCATTGGTCATAAAAATCAAACCTTCACTGGCTTTGTCTAATCGGCCAATTGGGAAAATACGGGTTGGATAATTGATGTAATCGACTATATTATTACGAACATCTAAGTTTGTGGTGCATTCTATTCCTACGGGTTTGTTGAAAGCGAGATAGACTAGCTTTTCGGTTTTTTCTCGAATGAGTTTTCCATCTATGCGCACTTCATCATTTGGCGAAACTTTAGTTCCTAATTCTGGCACTACGCCATTTATAGTAACGCGACCTTCTTCGATAATTTTATCGGCTTCACGTCGAGAGCAATAGCCTGTTTCTCCTATAAATTTATTGAGGCGTTTAAGATTTTCTTCCATAACGCAAAAATAAGTATTTAGGTCGTCTGTTTGTAAAGTTCGTACATAAATTTGTTATTTTAAAAATGGTAGAAATTCCTATAACTGGTTTATAGCCCTGATGGAAGCGGAAATCCTGTACTTGTTTGTAAAACAAGTACAGATTGTAACGGACAGCAGGAAGAAGCAATTATAAAAATGCCTTATAATTATGCTTCTAATAGAAAAGCAGTAATTTGAGTGTAGAGTTTTTCGTTATGTAGACTATGTCCTAAGCCTTGCGTTTCGTGATATATTGCGTTTGTCCATGTTTTTGAAATTTTTATTCCTTCATTTACATTTACAATTTTATCATGACTATCGTGAGCAATATATACTTTTTGAGAAAAGTTTTTTGAAAATAGATGAACCGAAAACGTATCGATTTTTACATTAAATCGATCTTCAGATTGCTTTTTTAAATACTGGCTAATTTTGGAATTCAGACTCAATAATTTGATATAATTATCAATTATAATTTTCATTTCTGAAGGGCTTCCCAGTAAAACTATTTTTTCTAAGTTTGAATTGGGATATTTGTGTAAATAAAAAGCACTTGCTGCTCCTCCAATAGAGTGAGCGATTATAGTTTTTGGATGGTATTTTTGGATTGTAGCATGAATAAATTCAGCATATTTAGGAACATTAAATTCTCTTCCACTACTGAGTCCATGAGCAGGAGCATCAATTGCAATTATAGTACTTCCTGTTTCATGTAAAAAGGGCATTGTTTTTTTCCATCGAGAAGAGTTGCTTTCCCAACCATGAACTAATAAGATTACATTGTCATCACCTAGCCATTTATAGACTTGAATTTGATGAATTTTATAGGTTATGATTTCGGTACTTGTATTTTGTAAAAATTTAGGCAAGTGCTCTTTTGTTAACTTACCTTTTCGAGGTTCGCTAAATAATTGATACGCTATTGCAAAAGCTCTTTTCGGATTTATATAACTTAAAATATTAAGATAAAAACCGATTGATTTAACAAATAAGAAGTATTTTGATTTTTTTATATGTGTTAATTTCATTTGTTAGTGTTCACATATTGAATCGCCTCTTACATAGTGGTTTTTGTTTGCAAAAAAACTTGATTTAGTGGCGATTTCATAAAAAAAAGTCCCACACTTGCGGGACTCTATTTTTAAAATGTAGAAAATAATTTTTCCATTTTTTCTTTTTCCTCTTCTGCAAGCGAAGTGTCTACTAATATTCTTCCGGAATGTTCATCAATAATGATTTTCTTTCTACCCGCTATTTCTACTTGAGTTTGTGGCGGAATAGTAAAAAATGATCCTGCAGAAGCGCCTCTTTCTATAGAAACTACTGCTAAACCGTTTCGAACACTGCTTCTAATTCTTTTGTAAGCAGTTAATAATCGTTCCTCAATAAGAGCTTCATATTCAGCTGATTTTTCAGATAAAAAAGATTCTTCCTTTTGAGTTTCTGACATAATATCGCTTAACTCCGCTTTTTTATGTTTCAAGTGACTTGATTTTGCTTCTAATCTTTCTTTAGATTCTGAAATGACTTGCTTTTTATGCTCCATAGAAGCTTTCATTTCTTTGATTTGCTTTTCAGCCAATTGAATCTCCAATTCTTGAAACTCCACTTCTTTTGTTAACGAATTGAATTCTCTATTGTTACGAACAGTATCTTGTTGTTTAGTATACTTTTTTATAGCAGTTTGATGCTCTTCAATAGCATTCTTTTTGGCTTTTATTTGTTCTTCAATAACTTCTAAATCTTGTTTTAGTTTCTCGTTTCTTGAACTTAAACCAGCAACTTCATCTTCTAAATCTTCTACTTCTAAAGGCAGTTCCCCTCTCACATTTCTGATTTCGTCAATTCGGGTGTCAATTAATTGTAAATCATACAATGCTCTTAACTTTTCTTCAACGTTTAATTCTTTTGTATTCGCCATAATATTTATAAGTACTTAACAGGATTGGTATTTTCTTCTGATAAAATGATTGCAAAATTAAGGATTTTTTTCCTAAGAAAATCAACAATATAATTTTTTGTATACCGTTCGCTTTCAAAATGTCCAATATCAGCTAAAAGTATCTGATTTTCAGCCTCATAAAAATTATGATACTTCAAATCGGCAGTTAAAAAAACATCGGCTCCAGCTAAAATTGCGTTTTTTATGGCAAAACTTCCTGAGCCACCCAATACGGCAACCTTTTTTACTGGTTTGCCTGTGTATTGAGAATGTCTAATTCCTTCGGCTTGCATTTTATCTTTTACAAAGTGAAGAAAATCTTTTTCATTCATTTCAGTTTGTAATTCACCAATCATTCCTAAACCAATATTTTGATGTGAATTTTGCAAATCATATATTTCGTAAGCTACTTCTTCATAAACGTGCTTGTTAAACAAGGCTTTTAGTATTTTTTGCTCTAGATGTTTCTCGAAAGTTACTTCAATTTTTATTTCTTTATTTTCAACAAATTCAAATCGCTCTCCAATTTCAGGATTACTATGTTCATTTCCCATGTAGGTTCCGATTCCCTGAGAATTAAAACTACAGTTTTCGTAATTTCCAATAGTTCCTGCTCCAGCATCAAAGAGCGCATTTCGAACTTCTTCAGCATTTTCTGGAATGGTATACGTTACTAATTTCCGAATAAAATTTGGCTTCGGAACAAGAATTTTGGTGTTAGTTAAAACTAAAGCATCACAAAATATTTTATTTACACCTTCTTTATGATTGTCTAAAGCAGTATGAACAGCATAAATAGCAATGTCATTTTTAATGGCTTTCATCACCACTCGTTCTACATAATTTTTTCCAGTGATTTTTTTTAGTCCAGAAAAAATGATTGGATGAAAGCATACTATTAGGTTGCACTTTTTTGCAATAGCTTCATCGACCACATTTTCTAAAGCATCATGGCATACTAAAACTCCAGTAGCTTCAGTTTCAGGGTTTCCAATTAGAAGGCCAACATTATCAAAGTCTTCGGCATAAGCTAATGGCGCCATTGCTTCTAATTTAGTAATAATTTCTTTTATTTTAATCACTTTATAGTTTTTTAAGTTGACCAAGAATTTAAATATTCCTTTATAATCCAATTTTCATTTATTTTTTCGAGTAATAAAATAGAACCGCTATTGTGTTCTATGTTTCTAAAAAATACCACTTTTACCAGAGCAATATTTTTTTTAGAAAAGTAAAAAGGCTTGCTTATAATCATTAAACGTTGGTTGTTGAGGTTTAATCTTTTTGATATTTCTTGATATTTTTCTAACGTAACACAAGTATTTATTTTCGTTTTTAGCGTATTTTTTTCTAAATTATAAATGTAATTTAATTCGTTTGACCAATCTCTATCCGCAATATCAGTATTTATTTTTGTTCTAATTTCGTTTATAAATTCTTGTGGTAATTTTTTGTCTTTGATGGCTTCAATTAATTCTTCGTTGTTATTTGCTTGATTGCAGTATAAATACAACAATTGGCTTCGACCCTTATATACAGGCTTTTCATTTTTGTAATAGGTTTCTAGAATTGTTTGTAGCACCAATGAGTTTTGGTTTTCTTGAGCAAAACAGAATTGACAGAAAAAAACAATTATTAGGATTAATTTAATGGTAGTACGATTCATTTCAAGTTGCGTCAATCAATTATGTTGATTAAATTATTTTTTCTTTCAAAGATAAAATATTATACTTTCGTAAAATGATTTTATTGCGAAAAATACTATTTCCTTTTGCTGTTTTATACGGATGGATTACGCAGTGCCGAAATTTTCTTTATGATAAAGGTTTTTTAAAATCCTGTTCATTTGACATACCCATAATTGCTGTTGGTAATTTAAGTGTTGGAGGAACTGGGAAAACACCGCAAATAGAATATTTAATCCGATTGCTTTCAGATAATTATAAAATTGCCACTTTAAGTCGTGGTTATAAGAGAGAATCAAAAGGATTTGTTTTGGCAGATGAGACTTCAACAGCTGCTATTCTAGGAGATGAGCCGTATCAGTTTTATTTAAAGTTTCCTAACATTCAGGTTGCTGTAGATGCGGATAGAAAAAACGGAATTGAACAATTACTTTCTTTACCAAATAAGCCTAATATTATTTTGTTAGATGATGCTTTTCAGCATCGAAAAGTAAAAGCTGGATTTTATATTCTTTTAACCGCTTATGAAGATTTGTTTTGTAACGATTATATTTTACCAAGCGGTAATTTACGCGAAAGTAGGAGTGGAGCCAATAGAGCCAATTGTATTATTGTAACGAAATGCCCTAAAGTTATTTCAGAGTTAGAGCAAGATGAAATTAGAAAAAAATTAGGTCCAAACAACCCCGTTTTTTTTAGTTGTATTGAATATGATGATTGTATTTATTCTGCAAACGAATCAAAACAAGTAAATGAAATAAAAGGTTTAAATAAATTATTGATTGCCGGAATTGCAAAGCCAAAATCTTTTTTCGATTTTTTAAAGAATCAAAATGATGCTTCTTTAACTTTTCCGGATCATCATCATTTTACTGTTTCTGATATTTTAACTATAAAGAGTATAGCTAAAGGTTCTTTAATTGTTACTACTGAAAAAGACTATGTGCGATTAAAAAATAGTATTCCTAACAATCAGCTCTTTTACCTACCTATAAAAACTTCTTTTATTTCAGATAGAATTAGTTTCGATTCTATTATAAGTGATTATTTAAAAATCACAATCTAAATCATTTTATTGTTACACTCAAGGTTAACATTATTGTAATCTGATTATAAATTTAGCTATAATCTTTTAATTACGCTTATTTATTTTAATTATTTTGTAATACTATACTTATTTATTTTAAAAAATGATGTATTTCATCGATTAAATAGGTGTTTAATCGTTTAAAAATTATTTTTATAAATATTCTTTATTTACTTTTGAATGAATATTTTAAAAAGTAGTATTAATAAGTATAATTATGAAACTAAATTTATTTTTAGTCGATTTAAATTTTCAAAAGTTAGCTTTAGCTTTCTTGCTAATCCTTCCAATAACATTTTGTAGTTCTCAGAATTACAGGAATGCTGTTGCTTACGTAAATGATTTTGGAAGAAACGAAACTTTTATTAATGCATCAATGATGGAATATTCTAAAACTATTGCACTTATATCCCCCGAAAATAGAGTAAATAAATCATCAACCGAACTCGTTGATAAACTTTTAAAATTAAATGAGGTTTTAGCAATTCATGATAGAGGTTTTAAAAATGATACTCGATTAAGAGATGCTATGATAGAATTAAATACTGCTGTTTCTGTATTTATGACTTCTAAGTCTAGTGACTTTAACGATTATAAAAGCCAAAGTTTGTTAAGTATTGAAGATATTACAGAAAATTTTAGACTTAAAGAAATAGATATTGAAAAATTATATCAGAAATTTAGAAATTATGAAAAGGTAAAAAAAGAATTTGGAGAACAATATAATATTCCAATAAAGTTTTATTCAGGACTTAATATTTATGAATATAATACGTATCAAAATTTAATTTTTTATAAAATAAATGTTTTAGATGAAAAGTTGATGTTTGCAATAGCCAATAGAGATTTGCCAAATATTGAAATTTGTAAAAATAAAATTGTTGAAATTTGCCATGAATCTTTACAAAAAACCAAGCTTTACAGAGATCAGTTCATAGATGAAACTTTAAATTCTGCCAATATTTTATTTTCTAATTTTTTCTTATATCAGGATGTTACTTTATTACCAATCACAATTAATTTTTTTCAATATTCTGAACAGTTTCAAATTTTAAAATGTAAAATGGTAATAGATAGCTCCTTTATTCCTGTAGATGATTACAACAAACAGGTTCGAACTTATAATTCTTTAAAAAATAATTTTTATGATACTTTATATGAAGTAAACACTAAGAAAAATACTCTTATTAATAATTGGGTAATTACAAATAGTTCGTTCCTTAAAAACAATTGTAGTTTTGATATTAATGATTACAAATTCCTAGCTGAAGAGAACTAAATTGATTATGCATGTACAATCTAAACAAACTATCTCTTTACTAAAAAAAAGCATTACGGTAAGTTTGTAACAGATTGCTAAATTTAGCAAATAAACAGTAATTTTGTTGTACTATATTAAGTATTTAAGGGTTGTCCTTATTCTTTTTACAAAAATCGGCTTAATTTTATTTTATAATTTCTACTTTTGGAAATTATTTGCATTAAATATGCATTTAGAATTAATAATTAAATAAAAATAAATAGTCATTATGTGGGAAAAAGTACAAGAAACAGTTAGTTACATAAAGTCACAAACACAATTCTTTCCTGAATACGGTGTAATTTTAGGTTCTGGTTTAGGAGGGTTTACAGATGATATTGAAATAGAATACACATTACCTTATTCTGACATTCCTAATTTTCCGGTTTCAACTGTACAAGGGCATAAAGGCGCATTAGTTTTCGGAACTATTGGCGATAAAAAAGTTATGGCTATGCAAGGAAGATTTCATTTCTATGAAGGATATGATATGAAAGAAGTGACTTTTCCAGTGAGAGTAATGAAATATTTAGGGGTCGAAAAACTAATTGTCTCTAATGCTTCTGGTGGAGTAAACGATAATTATGAAGTAGGTTCAATCGTATTAATTAAAGACCACATTAATTTGATGCCAGAACATCCTTTGAATGGTAAAAATGATGAACGTTTTGGACCTCGATTTGTAAACATGAGCGATCCTTATAGCTTGAATATGATTCTTAAAGCAAAAGAAATTGCTAAAGCTTTATCAATTACTGTTCATGATGGAGTGTATTTAGGATTGTCAGGGCCTACTTTTGAGACATTGGCCGAATATAAAATGGTAAAAATATTAGGAGCCGATTGCGTAGGGATGTCAACCGTTCCTGAAGTAATTGTAGCACGTCATATGGAAATGGAAACTTTTGGACTTTCAGTGATTACCGATATGGGCAATGAAGATAATATTGAAACTGTAAGTCATGCTGAAGTTTTAGAAGCTGCAAAAAAAGCTGAACCACATGTTAGAAACCTAATAAAAGAACTTATAAAACAGTACTAGAGTTTAAATAGCAAGATTTTGTGCTATAATTTTATAAAATTCATCTGGATTAAACGGTTTGGTAATAACATCATTCATACCATAAGATAAAAGCATTTCTCTATTTTCATTTAATGAAATAGCTGTTAATGCTATAATTAAAGTTTTTTTATCAAATGTTCGTATTGTTTGTGTAGCTATCGTTCCGTTTATTCCAGGCAAGTGAACATCCATTAATACTAAATCGTATTTGTTGTTTTTTACGGCTTCTATAGCATCTTCACCATTGTCGATAACCTCGCATAACATACTTTTATTTTCAACCATTTTTTTGGTAATCATCTGATTGATTTTATTGTCTTCAATCAGCAGTACTTTTTTATCATAAAGAATAGATTCATCGTAATCAGAAACTTTTTCAACAATTTTTTCATCAGTTCCAATTTTAAAACTCAAATCAAATTTAAAGGAAGAACCTTTGCCTACTTTACTTTCTACTTTTATTTTTCCGCCAAGGATATGAACTAATTTTTTTACAATAGTTAAGCCTAATCCTGTACCTCCATATTTACGATTAATTTCAATAGAACCTTGAGAGAAACTATCAAAAACAGAATCTATTTTTTCTTCAGGGATACCTATTCCAGTGTCTATAACTTCAAAGTGAATTGCTGTAAATTCTTCATTGGTCTCTGTAGAGCTAAGAATGACTTTAACCTCTCCATTCTTAGTAAATTTTAAAGCATTATTTATCAAATTCAGAAAAATTTGAGATAATTTAGTAGGGTCTCCAATTAAAAAATCTGGGATATTTTCGTCAATTTCAACAGAAAAAGCATTATTGTTAATAGATGCTAATTCCTTTAAAGAGTTTTGAATATTGCCCAATAAAAGCTTTAAATTAAAATTAAGATTTTCTGTTTCAATTGCACTCGATTCAATTCTATTAATCTCTAAAATTTCATTAATAAAAGTTAGTAAATAATTACCTGAAAATTTTAATGAAGTTAAATAGTTCATTTGAGATTCTTTCGGATTTTCTTCTAATAATAAATGAGTAATTCCATTTATTGCATTTAATGGAGTTCTTAATTCATGGCTTACCGTAGAAAGAAATTCTGCTCTAGCCTTTGAAGCTTTTTCAGCTTTATCTTTGGCGATTTGTAGTTCATTATTTTTTTCTTTCAACAATAAATTAGATTTTTTCTTTATGTTATTGTTCTTGTATAGTGAGATGCTTAAAAGAGACAAAATAATAATTAAAGCAATGGCAAGGGTGCTTATTAACTTTGCTACTTTATTTGCTTTTTGTTGTTCTTTGTATTCTTTGTCCATTTGTTCAATGGTTTTCATTCTTTCCGTTTCTTTGAAGTTGGCATAATCTTCAGTGCCAATTTTCTTGCTGTTAACGACAGCAATACTGTCTTTCATTCTTATATGCTCTCTCAGATATTTATGTGATTTGAAAATGTCGAGTAATTTTTCATGAACTATACTTAAAGAAAGTAAAATCTTAGATTTTTGTTCAATATTCTTGTCTTTTGCATTCAAATCATAAGCACGATTCAAATAATTTAATGCTAAATTTTTTCTGTTATTTTTTAACTCAATAGAGCCTTGTTGATATAAAGCTTCCGCTTTAGTTTTAAAAACGTCTAAATAATCAGGTTTGGCAATAATTTGATCAAATATTGGAGTCGCCAATTTATACTTTCCTTTGGCACTGTACACAATTCCTTTTTGAAGATTTAATAACTCAACAGCGTCTGGAATTTTGATTTCAGTATATATTCTTTGAGCATCATTAAAATAAGTTTCTGCTTTAAGAAACTCCCCTTTTTCCATATAACACAGTCCTAATTTATAATAAGAGTAAGCTTGCTCACTTGAAGGTTCAATTAAATTGTAAAAAGATAAACATTTTGTGTAGGATTCTATGGCATCATCATATTTTTTTAAATCAAAATACAATGATGCTAGAACTGCATATGATCTAGCCTCTTGCTTATTGTCTTTTTTATTTACTGCAAAGTCAATAGCTTTTTGAGCAAAATTTAAAGATGATTTATAATTATTTACTTTTACATTAAAGTTAGATAATTCAATATAATATGAAACGCTATCTACTTCAATAGCTTTTTTCTTTTGCCTCTGAGCAGTTGCTATAGTACTGAACAATAAAAAATAAATAATATAATACCTCATGAACGGTTATAAATTGTTTTTCAAGGGTTTAAATATATGAAATTATTTCTTTACTGTTAAATTAATTAAATCAATTATTCGAGAAGAGTATCCAATTTCGTTATCATACCAACCAATTATCTTAACCATTTTACCAATCACAGAAGTTAATTGGGAGTCAAACAAACAAGAGTGAGTGTTTCCTAAAATATCTACAGATACAATTGGGTCTTGAGTGTAAGCCAATATGCCTTTTAATTCATTTTCAGAAGCTTTTTTAAAAGCAGTATTAATATCATTAATAGAAGTCTCTTGTTTTACATAGCAAGTTATGTCAGTAAGCGAACCATCAGGAACAGGAACACGAATGCCACTTCCTCCAAATTTACCATCAAATTCAGGGAATATTTTTGTTAATGCTTTAGCTGCTCCTGTAGTAGTAGGTACAATAGATTGACTTGCTCCACGCGCCCTTCTCAAATCTTTATGAGGTTGATCGTGTAAACTTTGATCGGTAGTGTAGGAATGAACCGTAGTAATATATGCTTGCTCAATGCCACATAATTCACTAATGACTTTAATCATTGGTGCTGCATTATTTGTGGTACAACTTGCATTGGAAATAATAGTTTCTGTTCCGTCAAGGATGTTTTCATTTACACCCAATACGACTGTTTTTATCGCATCTACTTCTGAAGGAGCAGAGAGAATAACTTTTTTGGCTCCAGCCAATATATGAGCGTTGAGGTCGTCAAAAGTTTTATACTTGCCAGTCGATTCTACAACAACATCAATAGTTTTCCAATCAAGATTAGAAATGTTTTTTTCGTGAAAAAATAGATATTGCTTACCACCAACCCAAATAGAAGTATCATCGTAAGAACAATCTAAAGCTAAAACTCCATGAATACTATCATATTTAATCAAATGCGACATTGTTCTATTGTCGGCAATATCATTTATGGCAATAACTTCAATAGTAGGATGGTTTAGAAGCAATCGAAATAAATTTCTTCCAATTCTTCCAAATCCGTTAATCGCAACTCTTGTTTTCAATTTTTATAATATATGTTTTGCTGCTTTATAAGAAGAACGAACTAAAGCACCGCTTTCTACATGTCTGAAACCTAATTCTAAACCTATTTTTTCATATTTTGCAAATTGGTCAGGCGTAATATATTCTTTTACGGGTAAATGTTTTTTACTTGGTTGTAAATACTGACCTATGGTTACCACATCAACATTTGCATTACGCAAATCATGTAAAGTTTGAATTACTTCTTCTTCTGTTTCACCTAATCCCAGCATTATTCCCGACTTGGTTCTGTTGATTCCTTTTTCTTTTAAATAGCGCAATACTTCTAAACTTCTATCGTATTTGGCTTGAATGCGGACTTCACGTGTCAATCTACGAACGGTTTCAACATTATGCGAAACAACCTCAGGATTGGCTTCTACAATTCGATCTATATTTCTTTCAATACCTTGAAAATCGGGAATTAAAGTTTCTAAAGTAGTGTTTGGATTCATTCTTCTTATGGCTTTTACGGTTTCAATCCAAATTATTGAACCTCCATCTTTCAAATCATCTCTATCGACACTTGTTACAACAGCATGTTTAATATTCATTATTTTGATAGAGCGTGCTACTTTTTCAGGTTCATCCCAATCTACTGTTTCTGGTCTTCCTGTTTTTACGCCACAAAAGCCACAAGAACGCGTACAAATATTACCTAAAATCATAAAAGTTGCTGTGCCTTCTCCCCAGCATTCACCCATATTAGGACAACTTCCTGATGTACAAATAGTATTCAAACTGTATTTATCTACAAGTCCACGAAGTTCAGTATATTTTTGACCAATAGGTAGTTTTACCTTTAGCCATTTTGGTTTTCCTACAGGTAATGTATTGTCTAAAACAGTTTCCATAGTCACAATTTTTGAAACGCAAAGATAAGGAAAGTTGATTGAAGAATGAGGAAAGCTTATTTCGGATTTATGATTTTTTTAGGACATGTTAAAACAGTTTAAAAAGTTGTATTAAGAATGTTACTGATATTTTTTAAACCATTAAGATAGTTGAGGCTTATTAAGGACAATAAAAAACTTAATCAACTTAAATTTCTTAATGGTTGTAATGGATTCATATTTTTATTAAGATAAAGTAGAATATTTTAATAAAAGATATTTTATATTTACTCTACAAAATCCATATCTCGATTATGAGTTTCATCTATAGTTATTGTGGCATAAATACTCAATCCAAAAACAATTACAGCTACAATTGTTGCTGCTGTAATTACGCCATAATCTGCTTTAAAAAAGTCAAAACCCAATAACATTACAGGAACTAATCCTCGAACCATGTTAGGTATTGTTGTTGCTGCCGTACTGCGAATATTTGTGCCAAATTGTTCGGCAGCAATAGTAATGAACATTGCCCAAAAGCCAGAACCGAACCCGATACAAGTACAAATAAAATAATATTCATTTTCTGTAGATGCTGCCCCAAGAAGTAATCCTGCTACGCTAATTATTGTAAAAAACATCATATATAGAATGGTTTTTTTTCTAGATGCTAAGGCTTGCGATAGGAATCCACTTGCAATATCTCCAACAGAAATACCAATATAACACCACATAATTGCTTTACCGGGATTGATGTTTTTAATATCAAATACTACCGCAAATTGATTACTCATGACTACTAATATTCCTATGCAAAACCATATAGGTAAACCAATTGTGATACAAGTAATGTATTTAAAAAATCGCTTTTTATTGGTAAAAAAAGAGAAAAAATTTCCTTTAGAAATGCTAGATTCTTGCTCTAAGTTTTTATACAATCCGCTTTCAAAAACACCTATCCGAAGAAATAAAAGCAACAATCCTAATCCGCCTCCAATAAAATAGGCTAAAGTCCAACTTCCTGCTAGTTCAACTGTAAGTTGCGCTACTACAGCGCCTAAAACACCAAATCCGGCCACAATTGAGGTTCCGATAGCTCTAAGTTCCTTAGGTAAGCTTTCGGAAACTAAGGTGATACCTGCACCTAATTCTCCTGCAAGTCCTACGCCTGCAATAAATCTTAAAGCGGCATAAATAGAAACTTTATCAGCAAAATGCATTTGAGGTAAAAAGCCACAGGCAATATTTGCCAGTGAATAAACCAGAATTGAACCAAAAAGTACAGATAATCGCCCTTTTTTGTCTCCCAATACACCCCAAAGAATGCCTCCTAATAGCAATCCCACCATTTGAAAATTTAGAATAATTGTGCCAGCAATGTCAACATCTAAACCCAAATCTTTTAAGCTTGGAACTCGAACGATTCCAAAAAGTAATAAGTCATATACATCTACAAAGTAGCCTAAAGCCGCTACAATAACTGGAAATCCAAAAAGGTGTTTGAGTTTTTCTTTGAAAGTAAATTGCTGCATGGTTGGTTAACGTTTCTTCAAATATATTAAAACCTTTTTAAAAAATAATTATTTTAAAAACCTAAACTCAATTAATGCACTTTACTCTTATTCTATAGGTACAATTATTGGCAAATTATAAGCGGTTCGCACTGGGTTTCCTCCAATTGTACCTGGTGTCCATTTTGTTTTTAAAGATTTTAAAACTCGAATTGCTTCAGCAGCTAAAGCATCGCTAGGATTATTTTTTACATGAATTTCAGTCATGGTTCCATTTTTTTCTATAACAAATGAAACCAAAACACGAATTTCATTTTCATCACTATTTACAGGTTTTTCAAAATTATTGGCTACATAGTTATAAAATTTATTAATTCCCCCAGGAAATTCAGGACGTTTGTCTAACGCATTTATAGAATTAATTTCATTTTCAGATGTGTTTGGAGTTGTTTTAGTACCAATTTCGGAAGTAGTAGTTGTGCTTGTTCCTACCGGTTCTCCCTCAGTATTTGTAGTTGTTGTAGTTGAGTTTTCTTTGATTGAAGCAATAGTATTATCTGAATCTATTGCATTAACAATGATTGGATTGACTAATTGCTCCTTTTTATAAACATCAGGTTCAGATTTCTTCTTTATTGGAATAATTTGTTCAACTGGTTTTTTGGGTTTTATGGTTTCGATATCGCTAATGACGATTGGAATATTTATTATTTCGGGGAGGTCAATTTTAATTTTTTCTGGAGTTGTTAGTAATTGAATGACTTTTGAAATACTAAATATACTAGTAATAATCATCAATCCCATAAAAAAAGCGAGAAGTGTAGTTCTGTCACATTCTTTTCGCAATTGATAGGCACCGTATCCTTTATTTCTTCCTTCGAAAACTAGATTAATCCAATTGGTTTCGTAAATACTTAATTTTGACATGATTCAAGAGTTTAGTGGTTAAGTATTAGTCAATTCATAAGCATACGTTATTTTAGAAGATAACGTAAATCATTTCTTTTTTATTGTGGATGTTAAAGTTGGAATGAATTATCTATTCTTTGTTCTGAATAATTTCAGCCAATAATTTTTTAGCACGAAGCAATTTGATTTTTATATTGCTCAGCGGTTCATGCAGTTGTTCTGAAATTTCCTGATAACTCAGTTCTTGAAAATAACGCAACTGAATCACTTCTTGATAATGTGGTTTTAATTCTTTTATATATTGCAACAATTGAGACAAATTTTGTTCGGTAATTAATTCGTCTTCAGCCGATGGAGTAGTGTCGGCTACATTGTAAGCTTGGTTGTCTTCTTGGTCTGTAATATCAATAAATAGTGATGATTTTTTTTTACGAAGCAAATCGATGTGAACATTTTTTGCAATAGCAATAAGCCAAGTATTGAATTGAAATTCAGGATTATAAGTACTTATTTTATCAAATGCCTTAGAAAAAGTTTCTATCGTAATGTCTTCTGAATCGGTTTCGTTTTCAGTACGTTTCAACATAAAACCATACACTTCATTCCAATAAAAATCCAATAGAAAAGTGAAGGCAACTTGATCGCCTTTTTTTGCCTTTTCTATATGTTTTTTTATTTCCAATGCACAGGTTTTGAGAAAATAGTTGTAATCATTATATTTAATTGTATTATGATAAGTACAATTTCAATAATTGGAAACCAATACATGACATCTTTTTCTTTTAGTTTGCCAGACGAGAATCCTAATGTAATCCATGCAAAGAGATAACGAAAACCTATTAAACTTAGTACAATAATCCATTGATGAAGAAACGCAAGTAAAATGATAGATAGTACAATAAATAATAATTGCGAAATATAAAAAACTGTCAATTGTATGCGATCGAACGGTTTATAAAATGAAGCTGTTGAAATGTGTCTTCTTTTTTGTACAAACCATTCTTTGAAAGATTTTTTTGGTAACGAATATGTGAAACTTTCTGGAGCAAAACAAATGGTTGTATTTTTTCTTGAAGCAGCTTGATTTATAAAAAGATCGTCGTCACCTGAACGAATTTTCATGTGGTCTATAAATCCATTTACATTAAAAAATTCTTCTCTTTTGTAGGCCAAATTTCTCCCAACACCCATATAAGGACTGCCTATTTTTGCCCACGAAAAATATTGTACAGCAGTTAACATAGTCTCAAATCTAATGATTTTATTTAGAAAGGAGCCCGCTATTTTCTCATAAGCGCCATATCCTAAAACAATTGTTTTTTCTATTGTAAATTGAGAACTCATTTCCTTAATCCAATCTTTAGAAATAGGATAACAATCAGCGTCTGTAAATAACAAATATTCGTTTTTTGCAGCCTTTATTCCCAATGTTAAGGCAAATTTCTTGTTTCCCCAAAAGGCTTCATTGTTTTTAACTTTGACTAACTTGATATTTGGATATTGTTTTTCAAAAGATTCAAATAAATCTAAAGTATCGTCGCTTGAAGCATCATCAATTAATACAATTTCAAAATCTGGATAATTTTGTTCTGCTAAAAGAGGAATAAAGTTTGCTACATTTTCAGCTTCATTTTTAGCGCAAACAATAACAGAAATTGGTATTCTTTTAGGATTGCTTTTAACGGATTTGATGTAGGCAAATTTACCAAAAACAATGATATAGTAAAAAAACTGGATTGCAACAATAGCGATAAATAAATAAAATATAATAGTCAACATAGAAGCGAATTGTCTTTTTTAAATCGAGTGCAAAGGTACAAATTCAATCGCTAATTATTAACTACAAATTAGTATTTATTTGAAACGAATATAGTTTCTAAATTATATTTACTTCTGCTTCTATATGAATGCCAAATATTTGAAAAATTGTTTCTTGAATATTCTTTGAAACATTTAGTATTTCCTGTCCAGTAGCATTTCCATAATTCACCAAAACTAATGCTTGATTTTTATGAATGCCTGCGTCGCCAAAACGTTTTCCTTTAAAGCCGGCTTGTTCAATAAGCCATCCTGCAGGAACCTTGACTTCAGTTTCAGAAACTTCATAGAATTTCATTTCTGGAAATTGCTGATGAATTTTATCAAAATCTGTTTTTAAGAGAATTGGATTTTTAAAGAAACTACCACTATTTCCTAGTTCTTTAGGGTCTGGTAATTTGCTTTTTCGAATAGCAATGACGGCATTACTTACCTCTTTTAGAGTTGGCGTTACGATATGGATTTTTGCTAATTCGCTCGCAATATCTCCATAGGAAATATTAATTTTGTGATTGCGTTTAGTGAGTTTAAAAACTACCGAGGTAATTATATATTGATCTTTGGCTTCGTTTTTAAAAATGCTTTCCCGATAGCCAAAATGACAATCTTGTAAATGAAAAGTAATTAGTTCCTGATTTGAAATTTTTAAAGCTTCACAAGAAACAAAAGTATCTTTAATTTCTGTTCCATATGCACCTATGTTTTGTACTGGCGTTGTGCCCACATTGCCAGGTATGAGCGACATGTTCTCTAATCCTCCAAAATTATTGTCTATGGTCCAAAGTACAAATTCGTGCCAGTTTTCTCCTGCTTGACTCTCTACCCAAACAAAATCGTCATCTTCTTTAATGATTTTTTTTCCTTTTAAATCGATGTGAATCACCAATGCATCAATATCTTTTGTTAAAAGCATGTTGCTTCCTCCGCCTAAAATAAATTTTTTGTCGTTAGCATGTTGTTCAAAAATACTTTTTAAATCTGAAACAGAATGAACCGCTACGAATAGCTTTGCTTTAGCTTCAATGCCAAAAGTATTGTAGTTTTTTAGAGAAAAATTATTTTTGATTTCCATAGATTGTTCTGAAATTTAAATTTCAAATTTACAGCAATAATTTTGAATCTATTATTTAATAATAGCTGAAACTGTAGAAAATTTCTCTACATAATTCTTAATCCAAATGTGCATCATAAATAAAGGCATGATGTAGGGGGTCATTTTTAAATCGCCTTTTTGTAAATTTTGAATTAACTTTTTAGCATTGATATTTTCAAAATACGGCATTTGAAACATTTCACTTCTTGAGAAATTCTCTAATTCGTCTTTAAAAGCGGGACTTTTAATAATATAATCGCCCCATGGCACACTAAGTCCAACCTTTCTAAAATTTAAAATTTCGGAGGGTAATTTTTCTTTCATTGCTGTTTTTAATATATACTTACCTTTTTTACCCGTAAATAACCAATCGTCATTTAATGAACCTAATCCAGCTAATAATCGCGGGTCTAAAAACGGCTCTCTACACTCAATAGAAGCTCCCATTGTACATCGATCATTCCTATCTAAAAGGGAACACAAATAGGTGTGTTGGTCAAAATAGAGTGCTTGTCTTTTTAAATTGTTAGGATATAATATTTTTGCATCTTCATAAATTTCTTTTCGATATTTATTCTTAGGAACATTATTAATGCCAAAGGTTTTTACAATATCGTCCTTATAAATATTAGAGCTATTAAAAATAACTAAGTTTTCATTAGTTTTAATTTTGGAATACCGAATTAATTTTTCAAATCTTGGTTTTTTAGCTAAAAGGTCAAAATTTCCAATTGCAGCAATCGAATTTAAAAGCGAGGGATATTTTAATGCTTTGTATCGAACATAACCTCCCATCATTTCATCAGCTCCTTCGCCCGAAAGTAATACTTTTACAGCTGGCTTTGCCATTTGCGAGAGAGCCAAAAGATGAGGTTCACTTAAATGCATAATAGGCTCATCTTGATAATAAGTAGAAGTAATTAACTTCTCATAAAGCAAGTTGTTCTCTAATTGCATGGTGTGAAAACCGTAATCAAATTTTTCAGACAGCATTTTTGCCAAATGCGATTCGTCATGCTCTGCCTCTTTAAAACCAATATTAAAAGTTTGTAAGCCTTTAAATTTTTGTTGATACAAAGAAGCAAGAATCGAGGAAGAATCTAAACCTCCGCTTAATAAAACTCCAACAGGTACATCGCTTACCATTCGTAATCGCACAGAATCATCGAAAGTTGAGGAGAACCATTCTAAAGGATTTTTAATAGTGTCATGATTATTGATTTCAATTTGCAAATCCCACCATTTTAAGGTACTAATTTTTCCGTTTTCATGAATGGAAATACTTTCTCCTGGCAATACTTTCTTTACATTTTCATACAAAGTGTTTTCTCCAGCTACAAATCGATTAAATACATATTCGCCTAAACCTTCTTGAGCTATTTTTAGAGGAACACCTGCTGTAAATAGGGCTTTTTGTTCGGATGCAAAATACAATGTTTCATTATAAAAAGAGTAATACAAAGGTTTTACACCCATTCGGTCACGAACTAATGTCAGTTTTTTTTCTTTTTTATCCCAGATAGCAAATGCAAACATACCGTTTAATCGCTTCAGCATTTTAAGCCCGTATAATTGAAATAGCTTCATCAATACCTCAGTATCAGAACAAGTTTTTATATCAAATCCATTGCTTTTTAATTCAGAGTAAAAATCTTTAAAATTGTATATTTCACCATTGTATATCATACTATATCGGCCGTCTTCTGACAGAAATGGTTGGTGTCCGCTATATGAAACATCCAAAATAGAAAGTCTTCTATGGCCTAGACCTAAATTATTATCAATAAAAATACCTTTGTCATCAGGACCTCGATGTTCTAACGCATCACGCATTTTTGTAAGTACTCTTTCGTCTACTTTTTTTTGGGATTGTAAATGTAAAATGCCATTAATTCCGCACATATTTAGTTACTTTTAGTAGCATTAATTAATTCGTGGTATCGATCTGCAATTCTCTTCATATTCACATTATAATTGGCATTTTGTTCAACAAATGTTCTGTTTTTTTGGATAGCTTGCTCTCTGTAAGTTGGATTTTCATTTGCCCAAATAAGTTCTGAGGCTAACATTTGGTAATTATCAACAGCAACTAATTGTCCGTTTTCTCGATGCTTTATCCAACTTTGATTTCCAGTAATGTCAGTAACTATAGGGTAACAATTAGTTGCCATTGCTTCAAAAAGTGAAGTGGAAACTCCTTCGGTTATAGGCATACTGATATAAAAATTAGCTTTTTGTAATAATTCAGGTAATAGTATATTTGGTATTCTTCCCGTAAAAATAATTTTAGTTTCAATCTTTAGTTTTTTGGCTAATTCTTTCAAAGAGGATAACTTTGGTCCGTCTCCAACAATTGTAAGTTGAAAATCTATTCCTTTTTCATTAAGGATTGCAAATGCTTTTAATGCAATGTTATGTCTATATTCAGCCGATAATGATCGGGTTACAATTGCATTAATTGTATTCAGATTCTCTTTTTTTTTATTTTTAAATACATCTAAATCAATTCCCTTAGGTAAAATTAAAACTTTATGCATATCAACATTTGCTTTTTTCATTGCATCAGTCATTACAGGCCCCCAAGCATGGATTAAATGTGCTTTTTTGAATGCATAATTTTGAATTTGTTTTTTTATGGGTAATAAAATAGAAGTTTCAGGCCATAAATCGGAAATACCTTGTTGTGCAATAACAATAGGTTGTACTCCAGATAAAGCTGCTAGAAATCCGTAACTGGTTGTTCTTTCAGCGATAACCATGTCAGGTTTTTGTGTTTTTATAAATGATTTTATTTTGGATAAAGCAATAGTATATTCAATTATTCTTTTGATTCTATTGAGTATTCCATAGCTCGGACTTTTCAATTCCCATGTTATAATTTCAAAATGCCCAAATTCCTTTAATCCTTTTATCCAAATGATTGCGTCTTGCCTGTAGGTTTCTCCAAGAAAAAGTATTTTCTTTTTTTTCATATCCTTTGATGATATTTACTCCGATGCTAATCCGCGATTTAAAAAATCAATCAAAGGTTTTAATGCAATGAGTTTTTTTGAAGTTGAGGAAACAAAATTTTTGTCAATTAATTCCGAATCATCAATTTTACTGGTAACGGTAAAACTTTTTAATTTTAAAAACTCAATAGCAGGATGATCTTTTTCAAAATCTTTTGGTGCATTTTTTAGTGAATTAGTTTCATTTCGATCAAAGCCGTTATAGTGTTTTTTAAAAGCGGGATTATTTATAATTTCTTCTAAATCATCATAAAAGAAAGCAATTTCTTTGCGTATTTTTTTTAATTCAGGAGCTTCTGGTGAGTAGAATCCGCCAGCTACAAAACTTTTTCCAGTTTCTATATGAATATAATACCCCGGAGCATTTATACCGCTAGAATTGGTATTCATCCAAATTCCCATGTGACTTTTATAAGGTGATTTATCTTTAGAAAAACGAATGTCACGATTGATGCGAAAAGTACAATTCTTGATTTCCAACAGTTCTAAAGAAGCCTCTTTTGGTTTCATTACTTCAAGAAAAGCACCTATTAATTGGTGGTAATCCTGTTTGTATTCTTCATAACGTTTTTTATTGGCTAAAAACCATTCTCGGTTGTTATTTGCCTTTAAATCGTTAAGAAATTGAATGGATTTTATTGAAAGCATAGCAATTATTGTAATTGTTTTTTCAAATCTTCTTCACTAATAAATCCTGAATGTTTCCATTTTATTTCCTTATTTTCATAAAGTATTAAAGTAGGAAGTTCGTCAATTTTTAGTTCTTTAATAATAGTTTTATTTTTGTCGGCATTTAGTCTAATAATTACTACATTATCAACTATTTCACTTTGCATTTTTTTGATATAAGGCGCCATTTTTTTGCATGGCGCACACCATTCTGCATAAAAATTAACCAATACTTTCTTATCAGAGAGTAATAACTCTTCGTATTCTTTTGAACTAACACCAATGGTTTTGTCGCTAGGAGTATTCATTCCTGCTGAATTCCATTTTAAAATTCCTCCTTCTAAATCATAAATTTTAGAGAAACCTAACTCTTCAAGTTTTGCCGCTGCTTTTTTACTTCTTCCGCCGCTCATGCAGTATACAAAAACAGGTTTGGTTTTGTCTAATTTTTGAATTTGAATATTAAAATTATCGCTGTTCCAATTTATATTTTCTGCATTTTCGATATGTTGACTTAAATATTCTTCAGGAGTTCTAACATCAATAATGGGAGTATTTGGAGTGGTTTTTATCTTTTCTGCAAAAGTAGTTGCTGGTAAAGTTTCTGTAATACTAGAAACTTGTCCTTTACAGTTTACAGTTAGTAAAATAATCAATAGTAAGGATGAGAAGTTTAATTTCATTTGTGGAATTTAATGAAGAGCTAAATTACGAATTCAAATGATATTATAAGTTAAATATTTTATAACTCTGATGTGTCGATTTTACAATATTTTCAGTTCGTTCAGGATGGGTATCAGAAATAAATAATTGCCCAAAAACATCATCATTTACCATTTCTATAATTTTCTCTACTCTTGTTTCATCTAGTTTGTCAAAAATATCATCAAATAAAAGGATAGGTTTTACACCAGATTGTTTTTTTACAAATTCGAATTGTGCTAATTTCAACGCAATTAAAAACGATTTTTGTTGCCCCTGCGAACCAAATTTCTTAATTGGATAATGATCAATTTCAAAAGACAAATCGTCTTTGTGAACACCAACGGATGTGTAATGCAAGGCTCTATCTTTATTGATGTTTTCCTGTAAAAGCGTCAACAAATTATTATCGAATAACTGACTTTCATAAACCAATTGTACCGACTCTGCTGAACCCGTTATTGCTTGATGATGTTTATTGAAAATTGGAATAAAATCGTCTAGAAATTGTTTTCTTTTTTCAAAAATACGTTGCCCTAAACTATTCAGTTGCTCATTATATATAGAAAGGGTATTATTTTCAAAAACGTGATTCAAAGCAAAATACTTCAACAATGCATTGCGCTGAATAATTATTTTTTGGTACTGAATAAGTTCTTGTAAATAAGTAGCGTCTAATTGTGAAATGACACTGTCAATAAATTTACGCCTCGTATCGCTTCCTTCTACAATCAAATCGCTATCGGCGGGCGAAATAATTACTAATGGAATAAACCCAATATGATCGGAGAATTTTTCATATTGTTTGCCGTTTCGTTTCAGGATTTTTTTATGATTTTTCTTTAAACTGCAAATAATTTGCTCCGTCCTTTCGTTTTTTTCGAATGTACCATCTATGACAAAAAACTCTTCTCCATGTTTAATGTTTTGAACCGCTAACGGATTAAAATAACTTTTTCCGTACGATAAATGATAGATTGCATCAAGAATATTCGTTTTTCCAATGCCATTTTTGCCCACAAAACAATTAATTTTTGTGTCAAAATCGAAATTAGCTTCAGAAAAACTTTTATAATTATATAAGGAAATAGCTTTTAAATACATCGACAATGCTTGCTGGTAGTGAGAACTTTAAAAAATTTAAACCTTTTTTTTTAAGCGAGTGCAAATTATTGAAAAATATCGATTAAAATGGCTTTTAAATATGAATAAAAATTTTATTTTTGCCACTCACTAATTTAAAATAAATGGCAACGTATAATAAAAGAGGTTATAAAACTCCAAAAGAAAAAGAAGAAAAATTAGATACTAATGTTATTGAAGATGTAAATGTTGATGAAAAAGACAGTACAACCGCTGGTGTTTTTAATTCTCTAGATCAAACTGCTTCTAAAACAGAAGAATTTGTTGCCAAAAATCAAAAATACATATTCGGAATAGTTGCAGTGATAGCTTTAGTAACGGTAAGTTATTTGTTGTACCAAAAATTTGTTGCTCAACCTAACGAAGAAACTGCAGCGAATGAAATGTTTGAAGCACAACAAAATTTTCAAAAAGCAGTAGATGGAACTAAAAGTGATTCCTTATTTAATCTTTCTTTAAAAGGTGCTGAAGGAAAATTTGGATTTAAAGATATTGCTGAAAAATATTCAGGTACTGATGCAGGAAATCTAGCCAATTACTATGCTGGAATAGCCTATCTAAACACAGGAAAATATGATGATGCTATTACTTCATTAGGAAAATTCAAATCAGATGATGCTATTTTAAGCGTTTTGGCTGTTGGAGCTATTGGTGATGCTTATTCGCAAAAAAAGCAACAAAAGGAAGCTTTAGAGCAATATATAAAAGCTTCTGAAATGAATCCAAACGATTTCACAACTCCACGTTATTTATTAAAAGCAGGTCAAACTAGTTTGGCTCTAGGCAATAAAGCCGATGCTTTGAAATATTTTACTGAAATTAAAGAAAAATACGAAAGTACTCCTGAAGCTTCAAATGTAGATGCTTTGATAGGATTAGCGCAGTAAAAATAGTTTAGATTTCTGATTTCTGAATTTAGAATTTCATACCTTTGATTTGTGGATTTATATCCTAAATCTAAATTCTTAAATCTAAAAACACAATGGCTACTGCTAATAAAAATTTATCGAATTACAATAAAGATACAATCCCAAACGCGAAAGATTTTCGGTTTGGGATTGTTGTTTCAGAGTGGAACGATCACATCACCGAAGGTTTGTACAAAGGCGCAATAGAAGCATTGACAGACTGTGGGGCTTTACATAAAAACATTATTCGTTGGAATGTACCCGGAAGTTTCGAATTAATTTATGGTGCCAAGAAAATGATTGAAACCCAAAAGCCTGATGTGGTTATCACCATTGGCTGTGTTATAAAAGGGGAAACGCAACATTTTGAATTTGTTTGTGAAGGTGTTACTCAGGGCATCAAAGATTTGAATGTTTTATCAGATGTTGCCGTAATTTTTTGCTTGCTCACCGATAATTCTGAACAACAATCTATAGATAGGAGCGGAGGAGCTCACGGAAACAAAGGCACTGAGGCAGCCATTGCAGCTATTAAAATGGCCTTTTTAAGACAACAAGCTTCTCTAAAGCATCCGTTTGATAGTACTCATTTATTGACTTCTGGACAATTGCAAATTGAGAACACCCCTTTGGAATTGAAGGAGTGATTTGTTAAGCAGGAATTTCGAGAAAATTATCCAAATTATCAATATATAGCATGATTTTTGTACATTTGTATTCAAATTCATTATTATGACTACTATAACTATAAATGAGCGTACTAAAGCAGGGAAAATAGTTTTAGAACTTGCAAAAATACTTTCTGTATCAAGTAAAGGTGTTACCATTTCTGAAGATGGATTGAAAAATAATATTGCTTCAACAGAAGAGAAAAGCCCATATGATCCTAAATTTGTGGAGAAAATAAAAAGAGCGGAAAAAAGAGCCAATTATACAAAAATAGATCCAAATGATATATGGGGAAGTATAATGTCGAAATAGAGAAGTTAGCAAAATCCCATATTCAGAAACATTTTAAGTCAGGCAATAAAGCAATTATAAAAAAAATAAAAATAATGCTTATTGAATTGTCTGAAACCCCGTTTGAAGGCGAAGGCAAACCTGAAGAATTAAAGTATGAATTATCAGGTTATTGGTCAAGAAGAATAAATCTAGAACATCGGTTAATATACAAAGTTGATAATAATACGGTAACCGTTTTAATAATTTCGGCTATTGGTCATTATTAAAGTTTATTTAATAGGTTTTCATTTTGTTTTAGTGATTTTAGAATTTAGTTTATCAACCGTTAAATGATAAAATAATTTGCCTTTGTAATCAAAAAACTAATATATAGAATTTATTGCGCTTGCGTGAGGGATTACTTCACTATGCTATTATTTTTATTGGAGTTCAGTGAACTTCGTTTGCAGCGGCATCCTTTGTTTTCTTTCTTTAAGAAAACAAAGATATAGCAAAAAGCCTGACATCACTGTAGCTTGCGGAAGTGGTGGCACGCCTAGAAAATAGTTCTCGATACATTTTTTGTTCCGTTTCTCTACACAAAAAACACTCGAACTGACGGTTTTATAAATAAGGAGAATTAGTTTTTCTTTTTTATGATTACTTTGACTATAAAACCCAATAGAAATTACTTAAATTTGTGAACTTTGGGTTAAACCATAAATTAAAAACTACAAACTGAACGAATGTCGAGTATTATTCAATTACTTCCAGATCATGTTGCTAACCAGATTGCTGCCGGTGAAGTCGTGCAGCGACCTGCATCGGTGGTGAAAGAATTGCTGGAAAATGCGGTTGATGCGAAGGCTACAGACATTAAATTAATTATAAAAGATGCCGGAAAATCATTGGTGCAAGTTATTGATAATGGTTTAGGGATGAGCGTTACCGATGCTCGTTTGTGTTTTGAGCGTCATGCCACTTCTAAAATTCGTCAGGCTGAAGATTTATTTTCTTTGCATACTAAAGGATTTCGTGGTGAGGCATTGGCTTCTATTGCCGCAATTGCCCATGTGGAGATGAAAACCAAGCAAGACCAAGAAGAATTAGGTACCCACATAATCATTGAAGGTAGTAAATTTGTGTCGCAAGATGTGGCAGTTTTGCCCAAAGGCACTTCTTTTTCGGTTAAGAATTTGTTTTTTAATATTCCAGCGCGCCGTAATTTCCTGAAATCGGAAGTGGTGGAATACCGACATATTGTAGATGAGTTTCAGCGAGTGGCTTTGGCTCATGCCAATATTCATTTTACTTTTTACCACAACGGAAGTGAGATGTTTAATTTGCCTCCGTCGAATTTTAGACAACGTATTGTGAATATTTTTTCAGGAAAAACCAATGAAAAATTGGTTCCTGTGCAAGAAGAAACGGAGATTGTTGAAATACAAGGCTTTGTTAGTAAACCCGAATTTGCGAAGAAGAGCAGGGGAGAACAGTTTTTCTTTGTGAACGACCGTTTTATTAAAAGCGGTTATTTGCACCATGCTATTATGGCTGCTTATGAAGGCTTGCTGAAGGATGGCGCCCAGCCCAGTTATTTTTTATACTTGCAAGTTCCACCTAATACGATAGATATTAATATTCACCCCACAAAAACAGAAATCAAGTTTGATGATGAACATGCTTTGTATGCCATTTTGCGATCGGCGGTGAAACATAGTTTGGGACAGTTTAACATTGCTCCCGTTTTAGATTTCGATAGAGATTCTAATTTAGATACCCCTTATCATTATAAAAATTTAGAAGGTTCGACACCAACGATTCAAGTAGATGGAAATTACAATCCGTTTTCAGAACAAATTTCTAATAAGTCTTTTAAAAACGATTCCTATTCTAATAGGAAATCAGACTCAGATGTGTATCGGTACGAACCAGCAAAGCAAACTGCAAATTGGGAAAGTCTTTACGTTGGTTTAAAACACGATACGGAGACGATTACTGAGAATGGTGGATTTCAATTTGAAAGTGATACCGTGACGGCTTCTTTGTTTGATGAAAATGATGTAGAAAAAGCGGTGAATAAAACCTATCAGATTCACAAAAAATACATTGTAAATCCCATAAAATCAGGAATGGTTATTGTAGATCAGCAACGGGCGCACCAAAGGGTTTTATACGAACAATTTCTGACGAATATGACAGTGCATCAGGCTTCAAGTCAGCAATTATTGTTTCCTTTGCAATTGTATTTTTCTACTACTGAAATCGCATTGATTGCCGAATTGCAATTGGCTTTAGTAAATACCGGTTTTGTTTTTGAAGATACGAATGAGGATAGTATTGTTATTTCTGGTTTACCGGTTAATGTTACTGAAAGTGAAGTTTCGATAGTTTTAGAGCAATTATTGAGCGATTTACAAGACGGAATTCCTGAAAGTAGTTTTAGTCAGAATGATACTATTGCTAAATCGATGGCAAGAAGTTTAGCGGTAAAAACAGGAACTTATTTAACAGAAAAGGAACAAGAAAATTTAGTGAATGGACTTTTTGCTTGTAAGGAGCCCAATGTTTCGCCTTTTCAAAAACCAACTTTCATCACGATGCGTGTGGAAGATTTAGATAAAAAATTTGCATTATGATGAATATCACGCCAACTGTAAAGCAGTTATTGATAATTAATATTTTATTTTTTATAGGAAGCCAAATTATTGAAGACGCAGCTTATGATTATCTATCGTTATTCTTTTTTGAGAATAATAAATTTCAATTTTGGCAACCGCTTACGCACATGTTTATGCATGCCGAAGTATATAAAGGCAATAGTTCTAATATTATGCATATTGCTTTTAATATGTTTGCTTTGTATTCTTTTGGAAGTACTTTAGAGCATTTTTGGGGAGGTAAAAAATTTTTGTTTTTCTATGTTTCTTGTGGATTAGGCGCAGCCTTGGTCCACACGTTATCTAATTATTATTTTTTCGAAAATGGATTATCTTCACTATTGAGTCAAGGATATTCAAAAGTGGAGGTTTTATCTGTTTTGAATGGAAAAAATAATCAGCAATTAATAGCAATTTTAAATTCTGAAGAATATAGAAATTTTGTCGGTTCATATGCTTTTCCCGCCGTTGGAGCCTCTGGAGCAATTTACGGATTATTAGTTGCTTTTGCCTTTATGTTTCCAAATGCTGAATTGGCTTTGATGTTTATTCCTATTCCAATCAAAGCGAAATATTTTGTGCCAATTTTCATGCTATTATACGATGGCTTTTTCGGTATATTTGGAAACTCTTTTTTAGGTATAGGTTCAGGTGTAGCCCACTTCGCTCATATAGGTGGCGCTTTATTTGGTTTCATGATGATGTGGTATTGGAAGAAAAATCAGTTTAATAAAAACCGTTGGAATTAAATTCTAAATTAAAATATAAAATGAATATTCTTGACGATTTAAAAATACAATATAAAATGGGTGGTTTCGAACAGAAAATCATCTACTGGAATATTGGTGCTTTTTTAGTTTCGATACCTTTTTTCTACCAATTTAAGTTGGGTGGTTTTGATTTCCCTAATTGGATATCATTATCTTCTAATCCTACTATTGCGTTAACTAGACCATGGACAGTTTTAACTTATTCGTTTTTTCATGGTGGTTTTTTTCATTTGTTTTTTAATATGATGGTTTTGAATTTTTCAGGAAGAATTTTTCTAACTTTTTTTTCTCAAAAACAGTTTTTAGGATTGTATTTGCTAAGTGCAATTTTTGCTGGGATTGTTTTTGTAATGAGTTACTTTATTTTTGGATTAGGACAAAATTCTATACTAGTTGGTGCTTCTGGAGCAATAATGGCAATTTTAATAGCTACTGCAACCTATTCCCCTTTTATGAATTTAAGATTGCTATTAATAGGTAATGTAAAACTTTGGCAATTTGCATTTGTTATTTTAGTTCTCGATTTAATTCAGATTTTAGCAGAAAACACGGGTGGTCATATTGCTCATTTGGCAGGTGCTTTTTTTGGGTTTGCTTATATTAAATTATTACTTAACGGAACTGATTTAAGTAAGGCAGTTACATTTGTTATGGATAAATTATCGAATTTATCGAATCCAAAAAAAACAACTCCATTTAAGAAAGTGCATAGAAACTACGCTCCGAGTTATGAAAAAAGCACCTCTAAAATTGTAATTAAAGATAAAGCGCAACAACAAATAGATGAAATTTTAGATAAAATTAGTCAATCGGGTTATGATAGTTTAACGAAAGAAGAAAAAGAATTTCTTTTTAAGGCTGGGAAATAGCATGATTTATAGTTTTTGTTGAAGTTTGTAACACTAAAACAAAAGTTATGTTTCAAAAACCAAAACAGAATATAGAATGAAGCGTCTTTCATGGTTTAATAAAATAATGTTTTATTTAAATATAGTAGTAACTGTACTTACTTTTATTGCTTATGTTTTGCCTTTTTTAGCTCCAAAAACGTTTCCTGTTTTATCGGTTTTAACTCTTGTTTTACCTTTTTTTTTAATTTTAAACGGACTTTTTTTTCTGTATTGGTTACTCCAATTAAGAAAGCGAATGTTTATATCGGGTATGGTTTTATTAATTGGAATTACCTTTATAAACAAATTTTATAAGTTTTCTGCAAAAGATTTTACTGAAAGCGAAAATGATTTTGTGGTCATGAGTTATAATGTGAGATTATTCAACTTGTTTGATTGGATTACCGATAAAGATGTTAAGCAAGAAATTAAAACGTTCTTTAATGATAAAGATCCTGATATTTTATGTATTCAAGAATATTCTGAAACTGCTAATATCGATTTAAGGGTGTATCCACATCGATATATTTTTATGCAAGGTGATAAAATACGAACTGGACTAGCCATTTTTTCTAGATTTCCAATTCTAAATCAAGGAAATTTAGTGTTTCCAAAATCAAATAACAATGCCATTTTTGTTGATATTAAGAAAGGAAAAGACATTATTCGAATTTATAACTTGCAATTACAGTCTATTAAAATTTCTCCTGATGTAAATGAAATATCCGAAAACATTAATGAAATGAATAAGCAAAAATCTCAAAAATTAGTCAATAGAATTAGTATTGCTTTTAGGCAGCAACAACAGCAAGCCGAGATTATTAGAGATCATAAAAAAGAGTGTAGTTATCCAATCATTATTTGTGGCGATATAAACAACAGCGCATTTTCTTATGTGTACAGAAGTGTGAAAGGAAACTTAAATGATGCTTTCGAAGAATCTGGTGTTGGTTTCGGGAAAACCTATAATTTTAAATATTACCCTGTTCGAATTGATTATATCTTAACAGATCCTGTTATAAAAGTAAAAAGTTTTGAAAATTTTTCTAAATTCGACAACTCCGATCATTACCCTGTTATGGCGCGATTGTCTATGGAATGACATTTTAGGATTAAATCAAATTTTCTTCTGCATGTAAAACCGTTTTTTTTATTTCATCCCAATTGATGTCCTCAAACATTATCGGCATTTCTTCATTATCTGCATCATCAAAAAAGGTTAAACTTTTTAAGACCATAAATTCAGAACCATCAATATATTTGTTTGTATAGAACGATAACATTTCGCTAAGCGAATGTTTTTGGAGTAGAAAATACAAATCTATAAAATCTTTTTTGCTTCCTCTACCCGCTATAGCATTGAGTTTCATAGCCGAAATGTCTTTGACAGATACCATTCGGATTCCATCAATAATAGTTAGCTTGTCGAGTAATGGATATTTATAATTTACAAAATCTACTTTAATACCATCAACGGAAAAAATGATGATGTTTTTGCTTTTTTTAAGAATAACAACAGAACCAAAATTTGATAATTCTTGAATAAATTCAATTTCGTCAATTTGAGAATTACCAAACATGTCAATGTCTACTGAAAACCGATGTCCTATTTGCAATGCTAAGGAAGTACCTCCCACAAGATTAAATGCTTCAAAAACAGATGAAGCCATAATCTTTTTTAATAATTCCAGCAGTTTTGGCTGGATTGTTTGAGTTTGTAGCATCTAAAATTTGATTTTTCTATTTGAAATAAATGCGATAAAAAAGAAAGTGTAACCACATCTAAACTTCGAAATTGCAGTGAAACTTTTCGAATAGTCTCTAACCCGTATACTTTTTTTATAATTAACCAATCTTTCATAACCCCAAATTCAACTACTTTATAGATGATTTGTTCTTTTGATTTTTCGAAATCCATAGCCATAACATCTACATCCCAAAACAGATGTGCCGATAAATCGTTTACAGTATAGTTTGTTTCCATTCAAACAAAGATATAAAAATATACTTATTTACAATTTTTGATTCTTAAGATAATCTAAAGCAAATTTACCTTCATTAAACAACAAATCTAAAATGCTTAGGTTATTAATAAAACCATGCTTTTCTCCAAAAACTTGAGTGTAATTTTCAAATAGCATTATTTCTTTTTTCCCGTTTACCAATGGTCTAAAATCAGTATAATTTGAAACGTCATGAAAGTATTCGGTTGTTCTATTAAAATCGAATTTCATCCTTAAACATTTTGAAACAATTTCCATTGTTTCAAAATTCAAATCCATCAAAAAAATATGTTTTTTATTGAAAATAGGAGCGAGCTCATTCTCAAAATATTCAAAAAATGGTGAAGTTCTGTAGGCTGCTTCTAAGGATTTAAAGTGTTGTTTTTGCCAGTCGAAAGCAGTTTCTAAACGGACATCTTTAGTTTTTTGATGTCTTTCCTTAGTATGCTTTATAGGAATATTTAATATTTGAATGCCGTTTGGACTGTATATATACGTTCTATTCCTGTTAGTTTGTTTCTGAAAGTTATCTTCTACTTCAAAAGTAATGCTATCTGCTTGAGCCATAGCGACATAATTGCTAATTGTAGGAAAGTAACTTGGATAGATAAGAATGTCCATTTATTTTTAGTTTAAGGTTTCTAACAACCTCTTTAAACCTTTCTTTAACTGTTCTCCTTTTTCTTATTCATGAAAAACGTAATTCCGAAATAAGCTGCAAGAGCCATTAAAAAGAATTTAAAATAAGAATATGGTTGTCCTTCACCACCAACAGTAGTAAACAATCGTTCCCATCTTACTTTATTCAATCCTTTGCCGTTAGAATCTAGACTCATCCAAATAAATACTGGTTTTCCTACGATGTGATTTTGAGGAACAAATCCCCAATACCGACTGTCTTCAGAATTGTGACGGTTGTCTCCCATCATCCAATAATAGTTTTGTTTAAAAGTATAATTCGTTGCTACTTTACCGTTTATTCTAATTTCGTTTCCGTTTATTTTTAAATCATTTCCTTCATATTCTGAAATTACTCTTTTGTATAGCGGTAAGTTTTCTGAATTTAAAGCAATTGTTTTTCCTTCTTGGGGAATGTAAATGGGACCATAATTATCTTTATTCCAATTGTTATTTATTTGCGGAAAAACAGCTGGTTCTCCTTCTTTAGAAATATTTCTAGTTATAGATGTTACACCTGGATTGTTTTTTAAACGTTCTGCTGTTTCTTCTGTTAAAGCAGAAAAAAGAAACGTATTTTGAGCAGTTTGATAAATACCATCAGTTATTTGCAATTCACTTAAAAGATAGTTTGGGTCAAATCCTGAACCGTTGGTTGTTACCGTATACGAATATTGTGGTTTAGCTCGTTGCGGTAATACGAGTTGTTTGCCATTAATATATACAATTCCGTCTTTTATTTGTAAAGTATCTCCAGCAATTCCTTGACATCGTTTTACATAGTTCGATTTTTTGTCAATAGGCTTGTCTGCTTTTCTTTTAGAAGTATCGAAAAATTTGTATACCGTATCTACAGGCCAGTTAAAAACGACAATATCATTTCGCTCTATTTTTTGTAATCCCGGAAATCTAAAATAAGGAAGTTGAGGCCATTTTAAATAAGATTTTTTATGCAATAATGGAATGGTGTCATGAACCATTGGTAATGAAACTGCAGTCATTGGTGTTCGTGCTCCATAATGAAATTTACTTACAAATAAGAAATCGCCAACCAATAACGACTTCTCTAATGATGAAGTAGGAATGGTATAGGGTTGCATCACATAGGTATGAACAATAGTTGCTACTACGATTGCAAATAATAAGGAACTAATTGTATCAGCTGTTTTGTTGGTAGGTATTAAACTTCTGTCTGAAATGTAATTGAGCTCCTGGGTATAATTAAAATAATAAATATATAAACCCAATGTTGCAATTCCTAAAACAGTATCTAAAGTGGTGTTTTTGCCAAAACTTCTCAAAGTTTCAACCCAAACCACAGGAAACATAATGAGATTAATAACGGGTACAAATAACAAAATAGTCCACCAAGTAGGTCTATTTATTATTTTCATCAATACGACAGCATTATAAATGGGTACTAATGCTTCCCAACGTTTTCTGCCAGCAGCTTCATATAATTTCCATGTTCCAGCAAAGTGAACTATTTGTACAATTAAGAAAAATACAAACCATTGCGTTAGTGTCATAATTATTTATTTTTTTAATTAGAATTGATTAGTATTGTTTTGTTACTGTTTTTATAACAAAATTAACAAATTACTTAATTGTTGAAATTTAAAACATCTTTCATGCTAAAAACACCTTTTTTACCAATAATCCATTCTGCAGCTATCACGGCGCCGAGGGCAAATCCGTCACGATTATGAGCAGTGTGTTTTATATCTATAGTGTCAATATCAGAAATATAGCTTACAGTATGCGTTCCTGGAACATCTTCTAAACGAATAGCGTCAATGTGAATTTCATTAGATTTTGGTTCGTTCAATGTCCAATTGGTATAAGTACTATTGGCAATTACTCCTTTTGCTAATGAAATCGCAGTTCCACTTGGTGCATCTAGTTTTTGAGTATGGTGAATTTCTTCCATTTCTACCCTATAGCTGTCAAATTTAGCCATCATTTTTGCTAAATAATCGTTAAGTTCAAAAAAGAGGTTCACTCCTAAACTAAAGTTAGAGCTCGATATAAAAGCCCCGTCTTTCGATTTGCAAAGCCCTACCATTTCATCATAATGTTCTAACCAACCAGTAGTCCCTGAAATTACAGGTACATTAGCATAAAAGCAACTCGAAATATTTTCGACAGCTACACTCGGAATACTAAAATCTATTGCAACATCAGCAGCTAAAAGTCCTTCGTAAGTATTGAATTCATCTTTTTTTAATACAATTTCATGACCTCTTTCAAGAGCAATTCGTTCTATGGTTTGTCCCATTTTTCCGTATCCTAAAAGTGCTATTTTCATCTGATTATAGTATTAGTTTTTTATTTGAAAGTTATGTTTAATGCAAGACCAAAAGTAGTCCTGAAATTAACATCGTTTTGTTCCATTTTTGGATTCAAAGTTAAATTGTCATTTACATTAAATTGCAGCAAATGCGCATCTATATTAGCATCTACAATATTTAAAATATAAAATGCGACAGTTAATAGTAGTGACATATCTCTATTGCGTTGATAAAATCGTTGCGCTTCAATTAATCGAGAATCGTCTAGAAATTGATATTGATCATTATTAAATCCAGCCAATCTACTTTTGTAAGCATCACGAAAATCATGATATTTTTTATTATTCCAAGTATAATAATACATACTTGTTCCCATGGCACCATATACTAAAGGAATTTTCCAGTATTTTTTGTTGTAAGCTTGACCTAAACCAGGTAAAACAGCCGAGAAAAAAGCAGCTTTTGCAGGAGATAACGGATTGATTTCTTTGCTTTTTACTGTATCTTTTGATTGGAGAATTGCTTCTGGTAGCACTTGCGCACCAACCAATGAACTTCCGAAGAAAAAAAGTAGTAGTATGATTGTATATTTAAACACTACCCTTTTATCAATTTAATAATTCTATTAAAATCTTCTTCTGAATGAAATGGAATTGTAATTTTTCCTTTGCCGTTTCCAGCAACTTTAACATCTACTTTTGTTCCAAAATAGGTTGAAATTGCTTTCTTTTCAGTTTCAGGAACGTCAAATGAATTTCCCTTTACGGTTTTTGATGGAGTTGGTTTTAAACTTTCTTGATACGTTTTTACCAATGCTTCTGTTTCGCGGACAGATAAATTTTGGCTTACAATTTTTTGATAAATATCGGTCTGAATATCTAAGTCGTCAATATTGATAATGGCACGTCCATGCCCCATACTTATAAATCCGTCTCGAATTCCTGTTTGAATAATTGGATCTAGCTTTAAAAGACGTAAATAATTAGCAATAGTAGAACGTTTTTTACCCACACGATCACTCATTTGCTCTTGAGTTAGCTGAATTTCGTCAATTAATCGTTGGTAGGAAAGTGCAATTTCTATTGGGTCTAAATCATGACGTTGAATGTTTTCAACCAATGCCATAATTAAAGATTCATTATCATTTGCAATTCTGATATAAGCAGGAATTGTTGTTAATCCAGATAATTTTGAAGCACGTAATCTTCGTTCTCCAGAAATTAATTGGTATTGATTAAAATCGGTTTTTCTAACAGTTATTGGTTGAATCACGCCTAGTTCTCGGATAGAAGTAGCCAATTCCCTTAGCGATTCTTCATTAAAATTACTTCTAGGTTGAAATGGATTTATTTCAATAGAATCAATATCAAGCTCAATAATATTGCCCACCACTTTATCTGCATTTTTATCGTCGACCGATTGAATATTATTATCTGGGTCCTTCAATAATGCCGATAATCCTCTGCCTAACGCTTGTTTTTTTACTACTTGTGTCATAAAACCAATTAACTGTTTTTCTGAATAATTTCTTGTGCTAAATGTAAATAATTTGTTGCTCCTTTACTTGTAGCATCATAATTGATAATGCTTTCGCCATAACTAGGTGCTTCACTTAATTTTACATTTCGTTGTATAATAGTTTTGAAAACCATATCGTTGAAGTGTTTTTGTACTTCTTCTACCACCTGATTAGACAATCGCAATCTAGAGTCGAACATGGTTAGTAATAAGCCTTCAATATCTAAATCAGGATTGTGAATTTTTTGAACACTTTTTATGGTATTCAATAATTTTCCTAAACCTTCTAGCGCATAGTATTCACATTGAATAGGGATAATTACGGAGTCAGCTGCTGTAAGTGCATTCAAAGTTAATAAGCCTAAAGAAGGAGCACAATCAATCAAAATATAATCGTAGTTGTCTTTGACGCTAGCCAAAGCTTCCTTTAGCATATATTCTCTATTTTCCTTGTCAACCAATTCAATTTCTATGGCAACAAGATCGATATGGGCTGGAATTATATCCACATTTGGAGCAGTACATTTAATAATAGCTTCTTCAGGACGATTACTATGTTCTACTATTTGATAGGTTCCAATAGCAATGTTTTCAATGTCAATCCCAAGGCCTGAACTCGCATTTGCTTGCGGGTCAGCATCAATAAGTAACACTTTTTTTTCTAAAACGCCTAATGATGCCGCTAGATTTACCGAAGTGGTTGTTTTTCCAACACCACCTTTTTGATTGGCAATAGCAATGATTTTACCCATTTATTTTTTTCGAATTATAAGCCGTAAAAATACAATTTATTATGGTTTTTTCAAGGCTTATTTGTTAACAAAAGTTAAAAAGCTATCGCTCAAGGAATAACTACTTCTTCTTCGCCTTAATCATTGCTTCAAGCATATCCCACATTTCTTCTGGAATGGCATCTAATTGATTGAACTGACCTGCGCCTTTTAGCCATTCGCCACCATCAATAACTACTACTTCTCCATTGATATACCCCGAAAAGTCAGAAACCAAATAAGCAGCCAAATTGGCTAATTCCTGATGTTCTCCGTTGCGTTTTAGCGGTACTCGTTTTGAAGTATCGAATTTCTTAGCTAAATCACCTGGTAACAATCGGTCCCAAGCGCCTTTAGTAGGAAATGGGCCTGGTGCAATAGCATTTGAACGAATGCCGTATTTTGCCCATTCTACCGCTAAACTTCTCGTCATGGCTAGAACTCCGGCTTTTGCAGTAGCACTAGGAACAACATAGGCTGAACCTGTAAAAGCATAAGTTGTTACTATATTTATGATTGTAGATGATTCTTGTTTGCTATCAATCCAGTGTTTTCCGAAAGCCAGCGTGCAGTTTTTAGAACCTTTCAAAACAATATCAATTACAGTATCAAAAGCATTGGCAGATAATCTTTCGGTGGGCGAAATAAAATTGCCTGCAGCATTGTTTAACAAAACGTCTACTTTTCCGAAAGCCTTTAGCACTTCTTGTAGCATATTTTCCACCTGATCATAATGACGCACATCACACTGAACAGCAAGACAGGTTCCACCAGTTTGGGTTTCTAATTCTATAGCTGTATTTTTTAGTTTTTCTAAATCACGGGAGGTAATGGCTACTTTGGCACCCAATTCCAGAAAATATTGGGTCATGGCTTTGCCTAAACCGCTTCCGCCACCTGTTACTACTATTACTTTGCCTTTTAGGGCATCATCACGAAGCATTTTTGCTGAAAAGTTCATAGTTTATTTTTTATGAATGTAAATATAGAAAAATTAATTGCTATGCTTGCATATAATTTAATCTCTTTAGGTTTAATTCTTCGAAGCTTTGCTTTGTTTTGTTTTTTGCCACAGATTTCACAGATTTTGCTTCGCCTGTTCGACCCCAATGTCATTAAGTTAAGAGTTTTTTGTCATTTCGACCAACGGGAGAAATCACATAATGTGAGTAATATATAAGATTCCTCCTTCGTCGGAATGACAAAACTGAGACTATTTTTCCTTAACTTAATGACACATTGTGCTCGTGTGTGGAATTCGTGTTTAACTTTACAAATATTACACGGACTAAGTCCAGACGTAGTTTATTTTATAATTTCATCAATCGTTCCGCTGCTTTTATCAAAGTCTCATCGTCTTTTGCAAAACAAAATCGGATGCATTTTACGTCTTTGCCTTTATCATAAAAAGGGGAAAGAGGAATAGTTGCCACACCAAAATCGGTTACTAGTTTTTTTACAAAATCCAAATCATTTTCGTTAGAGAAATGCGCATAGGAAGCCACCTGAAAATAAGTGCCTTCGCAGGGAAACAATTCGAATTTGGTTTCTTGCATCAGACTTCTGAAAAAGTCTCGTTTTTGTTGGTAAAAATCGCCCAATTCAGAAACTTTTACTACATCAATATAATCGTTAATAGCATATTGGGCAATGCTATTGATACTGAAAATAAGGGATTGATGCACTTTTTTAATTTCAATCATTAAAGATTCGGGAGCAACAACATATCCAATTCTCCAACCCGTAATATGCAAGGATTTTCCGAACGAGGAAACACAAACAGTTCTGTTCCAAAGTTTAGGTCTATGATGTGCCGATATATGTTTGTTTTCAAAGGTAATGTATTCATAAACTTCATCTGAAAGCACTATTACATTCGGGTACAAATCTAAAAGGAGTTCTAATTGATTAAAATCATTTTCAGTCCAAATTTTCCCTGTTGGATTGTGCGGATTATTAGTAATAATCATTTTGGTATTGCTATTCATTGCAGCTGCAATAGCTTCCCAATTGGGCGAAAAATCATCGTTTAGTTCCAAACGAATAGGCTTGCCCATACCTAACAAAACGGAAGGTTCGTAACTGTCAAAACTGGGATCCAAAATAATCACTTCATCATTGGTATGAACTAAAGCTTGAATAGCTGCAAAAATGCCTTGCGTAGCACCCGCAGTAATTAAAATTTCGGTGCTAGGATTCACTTTTCGTTGATAGGAATCTTGAGTAAGTTTTGCAATTTTTTCCAACAAAGGCGGATAACCTGACATGGGCAAATATTGGTGTATTTCTTCCTGCGTCCATTTGATAACGATATCTTTCAATTTTTGATCTACGGGGAAATTAGGAAATCCTTGTGAGAGATTGATAGCTTTATATTCGTTTGCCATTTGCGACATAGTAGTAAAGATACTAGTGCCTATATTTGGGAGTTTGGACATCAATCAGTTTTTTTTGAAAGTATAAAAGTAAAGTTTTTTTATAAAATTACTAGTTAATTTTGGATGAGAACGTCTCTGTTGTTTGCATTGATAATCTGTTTCATTTGCATGTTGGCATTTAGGTCTCCTTTTCAATACCAATCGCTTTAAAGTTTTTTAGATTTATCTTTACTAATTTGGAATTCAATTCCTCCAATTATCAATAAAATGATTGTATATTAAATAGGTGTTGCTGATAAAGGGATTTATAATAACAAGTTTATAAGAATAACCCTTTAAATATTGGATTTTTTAGAACTATTTTTACTTAACTGGAACTGATAATTGAGAGTTTTTAATTTGCTGCGTCTTTCATTAGCTCTTAATTTTAGAGTTAATTCGACATTCAAATTTACTCGAGTGAGGTATTCTAAAATACTGTTATAGGCTTGATTGTTCGTTTGTTCAAGCTTTTGCTTTGAAAGGGAATTTATCCCGTTTTTTGATGGTACTTCAGATTTAGTATCTTTTGTTGGCGAAGGAAAATCGAAAGTTAAAATAAATTGTTCTTTTTGAGGATTGATATTCACTTCGAAATTATTGACCACAAATTTATCAGATAGAATGCTGTTTTTTAAAGCATTGGCTTCGGTTAATAACAGTTTAGATTCATTTACAGGAAGCACATCATTGATATAGTTGATAATTTCTTCAATCGCATTTTCGGCACTATCGTATTTAATATAATCTTCTTTTCCTATAAATACCAAACCTCCTTTAGAATTGATTTCGAATTTTTTGGAGAGATAAATTTTTTTAAAAGTATCTCCTTTAACTTCTGTTTTTGTAAAACTAATAATGTTATAGGACGCATCAAGAATGTGCGAAAAGTATTCGCCACTTCTGTTCGAGTAAACAGGGATAGCGAATGTATTTTCATTTTTTTCTTTGATGTAGCCAACTACTCTCATTTGGAATTATTTTTAGGTTTTATGAAACTTAGTATAGGTCATAGTTGCAAATGATAAAGAAATTAACATAAAAGTGTACTAAATTAATAAAATAAAAATAAAAAACGGGCTTTTAATGATTTGACTTGAAGTTATTATTTAAGATTGCTTTTATTGTTTATATCAAGTATTGATTTATAGTTCAAAGAAAATCTAAATTCAGACCAATTAATAATACTTTAACCCCAGCAATACTAATAGAATCTCTCAAAATTTAGCAATAGTTACTTATAATCACTCTAATCAAATATTTCAATTTTAATTTATTGTACACTAGTTCTTTAACATCTTTTTTTAGCTTGCTAATTTCGGTAAATAGTGAAGGTGTTTTTTTATTATTTCGCTAAAAATACATACTTTTATCACTTTACCCTAACAGTAAACAAATAGTATGATGGAACAAAAATTACAACTAACCAAATCAATGGGTTTTGATTTATTTACTCGAGCAAAAAATAGAGGATTAATATTCATCTTTTTTTTATTTCTATCAGCATCGAGCTACGGACAATTGGCAACTGAATCATTCGAATCGGGTATTCCGTCATCATGGTCTTTGTTTCAGAATAGTTTCGGAACAACGAGTTGGAGTATCTCAAATGATGGCTATTTAGGAGGTAAAGCTGCTACTATTAATCCAGCAGCTGAAAATATTGGTGCAGGAAAAACGGCAGACTACTATTTAGTAACACCTTCAGTTTCTGTTCCAGCAAATGGAGAAATACGTTTTTATACCAAACAAGGAAATAGTACTAATAATGGTACAGTGTATCAGTTGCGAGTTTCTACAGCCAGTCAGCCAGATATTGATGGGTTTTCAGTAGTGTTGCAAACTTGGACAGAAGATGATTTATATACTGTTTCTCCAACCGAATATGAAGAGAAAGTTGTAGTTATACCACCAAGTATTCCAGCTGGATTAAATATTTTCTTGGCATTTGTTGCTGTTAATAATCAAGTAGGAAGCACACCAAGTGGTGATTCATGGTTTGTAGATGATGTTAGAATTATTGAAACATGTCCAGCGATTTCGAATTTCGATGTTACTTTTGCTAATACGACCTTAAACTCAGTCGATGTAAATTGGGTAAATCCTAGTGCTTCTAATTTTGAAATTCAATTAGTACCAGCAGGTGATTTACCATCTTCAAATGGAACACCAGTTTCTGCTCTTACTTATTCTTTTACTTCTTTATTGCCAGGTAAAAGTTATGACGTTTATATAAAATCTATTTGTAATAGCAGTTTTTCAAGTATTTGGGCTGGACCGTTTAATTTTAAAACCTTGAAATTAGGCGACAGTTGTATTAATCCTATAGTTATTCCTGATTTAAGTACACCTTATGTTACAACAGACAATTTAAATAATTATAGTAGCAATAGTGTTTTTTTATCAACGCCAGGAGCTAGTTGTACAACACTGACATCTAATTATGCAAGTGGTGGAAAACCCTTTTATTCCTTTACTGCAACTACTACAGGAGTATTAAAGATTACAATGACTCCAACAGAGCCAGCTTCTTATTCGGGACTTTTTGTTTATGAAGGTTGTGCTAATGTTGGTGTAGCATGTGCAGGTGGCGTTGCTAACGATCAGGATGCCCCACGTATTATTAATTTAGAAGTAACCGCAGGTACTAATTATATTATTTTAGTTTCTTCAAACTATGATCCTTCTGCTAGTGTACCTTACACGCTAAAAGTTGAACAAAATAATTGTCCTGTCCCTTTTAATGCTGAGGCGTCTAGTATTTTGCCTACAAGCGCTAAAATTTCTTGGGCTAATATTGGTAATTATGCTTCTTCATGGGAATATGTTGTACAAGCAGAAGGTTCAGGTGCGCCTACAGGATCAGGAATTGCCGCGACTTCAAATTCTAACATTGCAATCACAACTACTTTTGATACAACTCCATTGGCGGCAGGAACCAAATATGAAGTTTATGTAAGAGCAAATTGCGGCTCTGGATTTACAGATTGGAGCGATGCCTATCGTTTTACAACGCAATGTAATGTGTTCTCTACTCCTTATTTTGAAGATTTTAATACTGGTACTACTGATACTCCGGTGCCTTGTTGGTATAGTATTGATAATAATAAGGATGGAAAAGTTTGGAGTTATAGATTAGAAGGAGAGCCTTCTATCGCAACTGGAGAAACTAACGGAAATAACAATGACTTGTTTGTATCGCCACAAATTAATTTATCAGGTCTTGGAAAACGAATTCGTTTCAAATATAGAACTTCAGGCGAAGGCAGTGTATTTTCTGTGGTTTTGTCAACTACAGGCATAGGAAAAGATGATTTCACTACTATATTGTTGCCTACAAATGTTTACGATACGAGGTTTGAATATGTAGAAAAAATTGTTAATATTCCTGAAACTATTACTGGTAATGTTAATATTGCTTTTTATGTTAGTCCAGATACTAGAGAAACAGCTTTTAGATTAAATATTGATGATGTATATATCGAAGACAAACCCGCTTGCTCGGAGCCGATAGCTCCAACTGCTGCTGCTATTACAACAACAACTGCTGAATTGTCTTGGGAAAAAGGTGATGCCGAAACACAATGGGATGTTGCTGTTCAAACTATAGGAACAGGCTTGCCTACAGGTAATGGAGTTCTAGCAACTTCAAATCCATTTACAGTTATCGATTTAATACCAGCGACACGATACGAATATTACGTTCGTGCGCATTGTTCGTCAACTTTAAATAGTAATTGGGTTGGACCATTTAATTTTACAACACTTTGTGCTTCTTTTGATTTACCATTTAAAGAAAGTTTTAATGATGTAGATCCAGACACAAAGAAATTTTGTTGGACAATAAATAATGTAAATGGTGACGATGCTAAATGGGTTATGAATGAAGAATATCCATCCATTCAAAGTGCTGGATTCTTTTTTCCTACTTCAAGTTATGATGATTGGTTAATTTCTCCTCCTATTAACGTTACAGGTAGTAAAGCATTAAAGTTTAAATACCGTTCTGCAGCTTCCTTTTTTGGTGGAAAACCTAGATTTGGTGTTGAAGTGCTAATTTCAACTACCGATAATGACCCAGCAAGTTTTACAGTTTTAGGACCGTTATTTGAATTTAATAACATTTCCTTTCTAGAAAAGACGTTGTATTTTACAGCTAATAGTCCTGTATATATTGCTTTTAGAGTTCCACCTGAATTTTCTGTAGCAGGAGGGACAACTATTTTGCAAATTGATGATGTTAGTATCGAAGATATTCCAGCTTGCCCAATTCCAACAGATTTGTCAGTTAAGAATATTACTCAAAGTTCAGCTTCTATTTCTTGGTTAAAAGGATACCAGGAAGATAAATGGGATGTAGTTATTCAGCCTGCTGGTGGAGGAATTCCAACTGGTTCAGGAATTCAGGTAAATACGACAAGTTATGTACCAAATAACTTGCTTCCTAACACGGAGTATGAAGTTTATGTAAGAGCTTCATGTGGCAGCAGTACTAGTGAATGGATTGGTCCAATTGCTTTTAGAACCTTATGTACCTCATTTACGACACCTTATAAAGAAACTTTCGATACAAGTTCTGCGTCTGAAGATTGTTGGAGAATTGTAAATAATAACAATGACGGTAAAACAACTTGGAATTTAAATGTAACGGTTCAGCCCATCGAAGGCAATCAAATGGCGGGGATATTTTCAGGAAATAACGGCGATAATGATGACTGGATGATTTCTCCAACAATTACAATCAAAGCCAATCAAAGATTACGGTATTCATATAGGGTAAAGGATAGTTTTTTTACAGAGGATTTAAAAATTAAACTCTCAACCAACGGTATCGAATTAAATCAATTTACAACCACTTTGTATGAGAATTCAGTTTACACCACTACAACAAATACAGGAGTAACAGAGGGTTCTCCAATAGTATCAGTGGCTACATTACAAGGAGTTAAAATAGGAGATTTAGTTGAAACTCCTGGTTTTCAAAATGGCACACCAATTATAGCTATTGATGCTTTAAACTTGACCATAACTCTTGCAGCCAATGCATTTGCAACATGGGAAGCAGGACAAAAAATAGGTTTTACAAGTGAAGTAATTAATAACATGACAGTAAAGGAAAAAATAATTAATTTTCCTTCAGGAGTTACAGGAGATGTAAATGTAGCTTTTCAAATACCATTTTATCCAAGTACAAATTTTTATAAAGGACAATTGTTATTTATAGATAATTTTATTGTTGAGGACATTCCTGAATGTGCACCGCCATCAAATTTAGTTGCTAAAGATATTGTTGATACTGGTGTTAAAATAGGTTGGGATGTAAACGGAACTGAAACAGCATGGGAAATTTCTGTACAGCCTTTTGGTACTTCTGCACCCGTAGGAAACACTTTGCCAGAATATTTATTTGCTGCTAATAAAAATCCATTTACAGTTACTGGATTAACTCCTGCAACTAAATACCAATATTATGTTCGTTCTGTTTGTGGTGCATCAGTTCAAAGCGAATGGGTTGGTCCTTTTGCCTTTAATACGAAGTGTAGTTTTGAGAATCTATGTGAGTATACCATTTCTTTATCAAATGATAATTCTTTTGGTGTCGGTGGCGGAATTGATGTGATTCAAAATGGAACTAAAATACAAACGTTAGAATTTCCAACAGGACCTTTTGGAGAGATTCCTCCTCCTACAGATTATACCATTTTTCTATGTTCAGGAGTAGAATATTCTTTATTCTGGGATTCTATAGGTACGGCTCCTGATCAATATCCAGGCGCTCAAGTTATCATTAAGAATGCACTTGGTGAGATAGTATGGACAGGACCACTTGGGCTTGGAAAACCAAGAACAACTTTATATACAGGAGTTCCTATTTGTGGACCAATAACATGTCCGCAACCAACAAATGTAACTGTAAGTAATAAATCGGTATTCAACTGGACAGCTGGTGGTACAGAAACACAATGGGAAGTTTTTGTTCAGCCTGTAGGCAATGGAACGCTTCCGCAGTCTGGAATTGTTGTTAATTCTCCATCTTACATTCCACAAGACTCTGATTTTAATTCGCGAACCACGACTACATATGAGTATTTTGTTCGTTCTATTTGTAGCGCTACTGATAAAAGTTTTTGGTCAGGACCTAAAGTATTTGTAAGAAACGATGATTCATCAAATGCAAATCTATTGCAAGTAAATCCTAATGAAGAATGTAACGTATATGCTAGTAATGTAACTTTTGTAGGATCAACTCCTTCAGCAGAACCTATGTCATGTTCAGGTAATTCTGGACCAGGAGTTAATGGTGGCGATATTTGGTTTGAATTTAAAGCCACTTCTAAAATTCATTTTATAGAAGCAAACGGATTTACAGGAAATTTCTTCAAGGATTCAGGAGACGAACCTTATCCAAATATGATTATGACGTTATATCAAGTTGAATCGGATGGAAGTCTAAAAGAAACAGCTTGTAGTACTAATAATGTCATTGTTGCCATGTATTCATCAGAGTTAGTTATTGGTCAAAACTATAAGGTTCGATTGACTTTGAATAGCTTAATACCGAGTACAAGACTTTTTAATGTTTGTGTAAAAACCCCTTCTGATTTATGTTTATTCAATGCTGCAAATTATGATTTTGAACATCCACCTATGCAAGATGTTACAGGTGTAACTACAATTTCTACTCAGTATGTAGTACCGGGATGGAGAGTAAATGTTAATACTTGGGAAGAGATTTTCTTTTCTGAAGCTTTAAATTCAATCAATTTTGTTCCTTATTCAGGCGGACAATGCATTCAATTATTATCGGATCCTGAGGAGGATTGGGATGCTTCAGATCCTAATATTAAAGGATTGTATAAAGAGTTTGACACTTCTGAAACTACTGTAATAGATTATAGTTTTGCTCATGCCACTCGATCTGATGGAAATGTAATTCAATTGTATGCAGGACCACCACAAGGACCTTTTGTATTGGTAAGAGAAGAACCAGCAGTAGGTTTAGGTTGGTCGTTTGTTAATGGAAATTATAATGTTCCAGTTGGACAAAATGTAACTCGATTTATATTTAGAACTAAAGAAAATAAAATAGGAACTCTATTAGATGCGGCTAATTTTATTGCTAATAATAAAATTAAAACCTTACCAACTACTTTAACTTGTAGCCAAACTTCTATTGCATTAGAAGCGGAAGGAGTGGGAGTTTGGTCAGCAGATGATAAAAATCCTTCTGTAACAACTATAACTAATGCAAACAGTAAAAGTTCAACTATAACTGGCTTTACTGAAGCGGGTGAGTATACGTTTTATTGGAAAACAAGGTATTGCGAAAATTCAGTAGTAATTACCTACCAAAAAATAAATGAAGTTCCTGTAGTTGTAACTCCAGTATCGTATTGTGTAAATCAAACCGCTACTCCAGTTAACGCTACTGCACCTGTTGGATATACCTTACTTTTGTTTACACAACCTTCAGGAGGTTCAGGAAGCACAAATGCACCAACACCTGATACTTCTATTGAAGCGACTTCAGTTTATTATGTAAGTTTAGTTAACGAACAAGGTTGCCAAGGACCTCGAGTAGCCATTAACGTTGAGGTTAAGGCTCTGCCAACAGCAACTATTTCTGGCTCAACTACTATATGTTCTGGCACCACAGCTGCTATTACTTTTAATGGTACACCAAATGCAATTGCAACCTATACTATTGGTAACGGAGCCAATCAAACAGTAACACTTGTTGACGGTAAAGCAACTGTAACCACTCCAGTATTAAACGGTAATACTACTTATAATTTAGTGAGTGTTGCCTCTTCGCCGTCATGTAGTCAAAATCAAACAGGGTCTGCAATAATTACGGTTACACCATCTACAACTCCAAATGTTGTATTTAGTTATGATGCAACTTGTGTAAATGGAGCAGGTAGCCCGTTGCCGGTATTATCTAATAATTTTGCAATCGGTGGTGAATTTAGTTCTTCTATTTTGAAGGTTAATGCAACAAACGGAGCAATTAATTTGATTAATGCTACTGCAGGAACCTATCAAGTTGTGTATACTTTAGGAGCTAACAACACTTCTTGTGTTGCGGGTGCAACCTTTTCTGCTGATGTTATTTTAAAATCTGCAATTACTCCAGTAACTTCATTTAGTTATAATGCTGGTTATTGTACTAACGCTGTAAATGCTCTTCCAGTGAAGTCATCAGGATTTTCTCAAGGAGGTTCTTTTAGTTCGACTACAGGATTAGTTATTAATGGTTCTACCGGAGAAATAAATGTTGCAGCAAGCACCCCTGGTTCTTATGTAATTAAGTATGAAGTTTTGGCAGATGTGGCATCTTGTAATACAGGAGGCGATAGTAGTTTTACTACAGTAATTTCAAGGGCTACTGATTTTGATGTAGAAAAAACTTGTACAGATCAAGAATTGGTACTAGAAGTTAAACTTAGTACAGAAGGAGTAAATTATGTTTGGAAGAATGGAAGTACTCCTATTGTTGGTTCAACGAATGCAACATTTAATATTGATGATTATTTGGCTGATAACCAATCATTAAGTCTTCCATTAAATATTAGTGCTTCTGTTACTAAAGATGGTTGTACTGTCGAAAAGAGTTTTATTGTAGAAAACAATCCTTGTAAATTAATTCCAAGAGGTATTTCTCCTAATAATGACGATTCAAATGATACTTTCGATTTAACAGGATATGGAGTCCGAGAATTGATTATTTATAATCGTTATGGTGCAAAGGTTTTCAATTTTAAAGGAAATTATACTAACCAATGGAAAGGACAATCAGATGATAATGATGAACTACCTGACGGAACTTATTTTTATAGTATTCAATACAGCAGTGGCGATCCACAGACAGGTTGGGTATACATTAACAGACAAAATTAACTAGAAATTATAATAAGTCTGTTTGGCTATTGTAACTAAACAGACTTTAATCTAATGAAAAAAATGAAAAAAAAATATTTATTATCAGTGCTATTTCTTCTGTTAGTTTTGAATGTTCAAGGGCAACAAGACCCTCATTATACGCAATACATGTATAATATGAATGTGATAAATCCTGCTTATGCTGGCTCTAAAGAGAGCATTTCAGGTGGAATTCTCTACAGGCAACAATGGGTTGGACTTCAAGGTGCACCCAAAACAGCAACTTTATCTATTCATAGTCCAGTAGGTAAAAATGTTGGATTAGGATTATCAGTTATTTCAGATAAAATAGGACCAATAGAAGAGAATAATGTATATGGAGATTTTTCTTATACTTTAAATTTAGGAGGAGAACACCGTTTGGCATTAGGGTTAAAAGCGGGTGCTACTATTCATAAAGTTGGATTGCTTTCAGAAATAGGAAACGGATTTGTAAGACAACCTGGTGATATTTCGTTTAGCGAAAATACTAATAGTACTTTTTTTAATTTAGGAACAGGATTATTTTATTATACTCAGAAATATTATGTGGCGTTTTCTTTACCTAATATGATAAAGAATGATTATTTAGATGTAAGTCAAAACGGTAATCAAATTCAGTTCGGAAGTGAAGCCTTGCATTATTTTTTAACTGGAGGTTATGTGTTTCAATTGTCTGATAACTTGAAGTACAAACCTTCTGCTATGATAAAATCATCAGTAAATGCTCCTGTTTCGTTCGATCTTTCTTCTAATTTTTTATTCTCTGAACGTTTTGAAGCTGGATTAACTTATAGACTTGATGATTCTTTTGGAGCTATGGTTAATTTTGCAATTACTCCAAGTATTAAAGTTGGTTATGCTTATGATCGTGTCATTTCAGATATAAACTTTACAGCACCTGCTTCTCACGAATTCATGTTATTATTTGATTTGAATATGGTTAAAAAGGTTTCCATTTCACCTCGATTTTTCTAACCAAAAGAAACCATTAAAATGAAAAAAAATTATATCACATTCAGCTTACTTTTCCTTGTTATTGCAAATTATGCTCAAAATAAGTTTACAGAAAAAGCAGATAAACTATTCCAAAGTTATCAATATGTTAGTGCCATAGATGCCTATTTGAAATTGGCAACTACTGACAAAGCAGACCAATATATTTACACTCAATTAGCAGATAGTTATTATAATGTATTTAATATTGAAGAAGCATCAAAATGGTATGCAAAAGCTGTAGAAGGAAATGCAACTGCAGAAACCTATTTTAGGTATGCACAAACCTTAAAATCATTAGGTAAATATCAAGAAGCCAACAAACAAATGGATTCTTTTTCTCGCTTAATGCCAAATGATAGTAGAGCTATAGCCCACAAGGCTAACCCAAATTATATTCCTAGTTTAGCTAACAAATCGAAATTGTTTGATATTGCAGAAACAATAATTAAAGGAGAAGGGCAAAGTAATTTTGCACCTGTTTTAGACAATGCAAATATTTTATATTTTGTAAGTACTAGAAATACAGCTAAGAAAAAAGATAAATGGACCAATCAACCGTATCTTGATATTTTTCAATCTACTCGAAATGCTGATGGAACTTTGTCAGAAGCTACAGCCGTAAATGAGTTAAATACTCCTTTCCATGATGGATCAGTAACACTAAGTAGTGACGGAAATACTATGTTTTTTGCGAGAGATGGTCATAGTGAAAGTCAATATAAACGAAACAAGGCTAATTCTATAAAAGTAGGACAGCAAGGATTGTACAAAGCGATCAAAGTAGATGGCAAATGGTCACAGATTGAAGCATTACCTTTTAATAGCACAAGTTATTCCGTTAGTAATCCGAGTTTAAGTAAAGATGGTAAAACATTGTATTTTGGGTCTAATATGCCAGGAGGTTTGGGCGAATCTGATATATGGAAAGTTACTGTTGACGGAAACTCATATGGTAAACCTGAAAATTTAGGAACAAGTATCAATACAGCAGGAAAAGAAAATTTTCCTTTTATTGCCGATGATAATGTTTTGTATTTTGCATCTTCTGGAAGACAAGGTTTAGGTGGTTTAGATATTTTTAAAGTTGATTTAAAAACATCTGGTCAACCTCAAAATATAGGCAAACCGGTAAATACTGAAAAAGATGATTTTTCGTTCAGTTATAATGATTTGGCTAATGTTGGCTATTTTTCTTCTAACAGAAGTGGTTCTGACGCCATTTATTCTGCAATTGCAGTATGTGCAGCAAATGCTATCGCAATAGTAACCAATCAAAAAACGGGAGCGCCTTTGGCCAATGCATCAGTATCAATTTTAGATACCAAAGGAAATGTAATTGCTACTAAGGAAACGAATTCAGAGGGTAAAGTAAGCTATGACATTGATTGTGAAACTGCATATTCTTTTCAAATCTCTGCCCAAAATTTTGAATCGGCTGTCTATCCAATTCAAAAAGTAAAATCAGGAGAAGTTATTGTAAAAGCTCAATTAGAACCGACAGTTATTATCATTACAGATAGTGAAGTCCTATTAAAACCAGTATATTTTGATTTTGATAAAAGTAATATTACTGCCTTGGGTGCAGATGAGTTAAATAAATTGATTAAAGTAATGAATGACAATCCTTCAATGGTTATTTTTGTAAAATCGCATACCGATTTTAAAGGAAGTGAAGCCTACAATTTGAAACTTTCTGAACAACGTGCTCAAGTAACCGTTCAATATTTATTGTCAAAAGGGATAGATTCTAAACGAATATCAGGAAAAGGATTCGGGAGTTCAGAACCTAAAATAAAATGTTTTGCAAATTGTACTGAAGCAGAAGATGCTCAAAACAGGCGTTCAGAATTTGTTATTGTTAAAAAGTAAATTAAAATACGTTTAAAAGTTTTAAATCTATAGCTAATCTCATTAATTTTGGGGTTAGCTATTGTGCATAAAATAAGGGAATAAATGAAGAAGAATTTAACGTTATTTATAGTGTTAATTTTTGCAAATTCAATTTTTGCACAAAGTGAGCCTAATGATTGTGTTAATGCAATTATAGTATGCGCCAATGGAAATTTTGTTTCAAATGCCAATGGAATTGGTAATACTCAAGAAATTGCAGGTTGTAGCGGATTTGAGCATAATTCATTATGGATAAAAATTAATATTGTTCAGTCTGGGACTTTAGGTTTTGATATTGTTCCAAATGATACCAGTATTTTAGTAGATTATGATTTTTGGGTTTTTGCAGCTAATAGAGACTGTTCTAATCTAGGAAGTCCTATACGTTGTGCAACTACCAATCCTAATTTAGCAGGTTTGAGTAATAATCATACAGGAATGAGTGGAGCCACAACACTTACACAAACTGGTCCTGGCGCTGATGGTAATGGCTATGTTCGATGGATAACTGTAGTTGCGGGGCAAAGCTATTATATTGCAATTGATAGACCAGTTGGAGACGGTGGTTTCGAATTATCTTGGACTGGAACTGCAACTTTAAATAGCGGGGCATTTGCAACTCCGCCAAGTGCAAATACAATTTCAGATTATAAAACGTGCAGTAATACTCCTAATGTTGGAATCTTTGATTTAAATACCGTCAGAAATCAGATAAATTCGGATTTGACAAACAATACAATTACTTTTCACTCTAAAAAAGAAGATGCAATTGATGGTGTACTGCCTTTAAGTCCTATTTTAGCAAATACTATAAACCCTCAAAATATATATGCTAAGGTTACCAATAATACAACGGGCTGTAATAACATAACTGACTTTGATTTAGTGGTTTTTCCTGTTCCAACAGCTTCAATTAGTGTTTCTAAATCCTCAATTTGTTCTGGCGAATCGGTAACCGTATCTTTCTCAGGAACGCCAGAGGCAAGCATAGACTATACTATTGATAATGGTTTGATTCAGTCGGCTCTTCTTGACAGTTCTGGAAAATTTGAAATAACGGAAACCCCAACGGCAAATAGAATTTATGAATTACTTTCAGTAAAAATTCTAGACTCTGGAGGTAATGTTATTTGTTCACAGTCTACTAGCATAAGAGATTCAAAAACAGTTACTTTCAGCGTTTTACCAACGGCTTCTATTTCTGGAACTACAACAATTTGTTCTGGAATCACAACAATGATTACATTTAATGGTACACCAAATTCAATTGTAGTGTATACTATTAATGGTGGTTCGAATCAAACGGTTACTATTGACGGGACTGGAACTACAATGATTAATTCACCAGTTTTAACTATAAATACTGTGTATACTTTGATTAGTGTTACTTCGTCGGTTAGTCCGTTTTGCAGTCGTACTCTAACAGATCAGTTCTCAATAACGGTAAATCCTTTACCAACTGCAAGTATATCTTCTATAACCCCAATTTGTATCGGAAGTACTTCTGATATCACTTTTAAAGGAATACCAAACACAACAGTAACTTATAGCGCTGATTTTGGACCCAATGCAACAATTAGATTAGACTCATCAGGGACAGCACTTTTAACCACACCAGTATTAAATTCCGATACGACATATAGGTTAATTAGTATTGCTACAACAGGAACATTAGTTTGCACTCAAAGTCTTTCAGATTCTGCAATTGTTAAGGTAAATCCTTTTCCATCTGCTAGTATTTCAGCCATAAGCCCTATTTGCGCAGGAACTTCAACCACAATAAATTTTACTGGAACTCCCAATAGTATAGCAACTTATAAAATAAATGCTGGAGCCAATCAAACCCTATCATTAAATGCTTTAGGATCAGCCAGTATAACTACACCTCTAATTAATGCAACTACAGTTTACGAGTTAATAAGTGTTAATTTATTATGTACACAATCCTTAAATGCTATAGCTACTGTTTCAGTTTTAAATTTGCCCACGGTTTCAATTTCAGGAACTAAAACAATTTGTTTTGGAGCTTCTTCAATTATTGATTTTGACGGAACTCCAAATGCCACAGCTGTGTATACCATTAATAATGGCTCGAATCAAATTGTAAATCTAAATGGTGTAGGTAAGGCACAAGTAAATACAGGTTCATTGACTTCAAATACAATTTATTCACTTAAAAGCATAACATCGACAGGAACCCCAAGTTGTAACCAGACTCTATCAGGTGATGCTATAGTAACTATAGGTTCGAGTACAACTATAACAGCAACACCCGAAACACAAACAATTTGTTCTGGTGAAGATACTAATATTGTTTTGTCGAGTAATCCATCATCAGCTCTTAGCTGGACAGTAATTGAGTCAGGAGTTTCTGGAGCAGTTAATGGTAGCGGAAATACAATTGTTCAAAAACTATCCACTACAGGAAATGCACAGGGAACAGTAACCTATTCTGTAGCTTTAACTTCTGGTTGTGCTGGATTACCAAAAATAGTAACTATTACGGTTAATCCATCTCCGCAAGTAAACGGAAAAATAGAATCAAATATTTGTAGCGGTCAATATACTGACATCGAATTGTTGTCAAACAGTTCTGATATTTCTTTTGAATGGACGGTTGAATCAAGTAATATTACTGGAGCAAAAAGTGGTTTTGGAGATATAAACAATCAATTTCTTAATACTATTGGAGCAGAATCAGGAATAGCCACATATAAAATTTTCCCCACTGCAAATGGCTGTAAAGGTTTAGAAATAAATAGGATAGTAAATGTAAACGCCTTGCCAAAACCAGTAATTAATAATGCAGTATTATGTGTAAATGCTACAACTGGAATTCCTTCTCAAAACATTATTTTAGATACAGTTTTAGATAATACTTTGCATAATTTTGAATGGTTCCTTAACGGACAACGAATTTTAGGTGCTACTAATAATCGTTATGAAACAGATGATGCAGGTATTTATGAAGTAATTGCGAAACAAACAGTTTCAGGTTGTATTTCGTTGCCTGACAAAGCAATTATTAAAGAATCGTTTCCAGGTTTAGATTTAATAACAACTCAATCACCAACATTTAGTGAAAATGCAACAATATTTGCACAAGTAATAGGCGGAAACGGAATATATGAGTATCAAATAGATGATGAACCTTTTCAATTTTCTGAATTATTTACAAATGTTGCACCAGGGCCTCATGTAATTACTGTTAGAGATACTAATGGGTGTACCAATTTAAGTAAGAAAGTAGTAATTATTGGATTTCCAAAATTTTTTACTCCTAATGGAGATGGCATCAACGATACTTGGAATATTGTTGGATTAGAAAAAGATTCAAGAACAAAAATATTTATTTACGATCGTTATGGTAAATTAATTTATAATATTAACACTTCTCGAACAGGTTGGGACGGAACTTATAATGGGCAATTGTTACCATCAACAGATTACTGGTTTATAATAGAATATTTTGAATCAGGAATAAATAAAATTTTCAAGTCGCATTTTGCAATGAAGCGATAATTGATTTTAAAGAGTAGATAAAAAATGCCGTTCGAGAGAATGGCATTTTTTTATTTGATTTATATACATTTGTAATCTGTTTTTTAATTGTTTAAAATACTTTGTGATTAATGAAGAGTATAGTTGAGAAAAATTTCATTTCATTTTGTTGTAATGCTTTACTTCTTTTTACAGTAGTTTTTTTTACGAATATTAGTATCGCACAAACTGTTTTAAAACAACAAGTATTGTATAATGAATCAGAAGATTTGGTCAATTCGAAACCAAATGAAGCTTTAAAAATTGCTTTTCTGTTGTTAAACAATGCCAGTTCAAGTAAAGAGAAAGCAAAAATTAATTATTTAATTGCTACAATTTATAAAGCCAAAGCAGATTATAGTAAAGCGTTGACTCATTTGTATGAAGCGGATAAGAATCCTCACGACCTAGACCCTAAGAATGCTGTAGAGATTTTTATAGCGAAAGCTGAAATTTTAAGAGTTTTATTTATTGAAGATCAAGCTAAAAAAAATCTAGAAGAAGCAGCTACAAAATTAGAGTTTGTAAACAATAGTAAGGAAAATGAGTTATTAAATTCTCAAATAGTTTTAGAAAAAGTAAATGCTAATTTACAGAGGCAAAAATATAGAGAGGCCTTAAGTCTTGTTAAAAAACAGGATGTTTCAAAAGTAAATTCAAATCAAAATCCCGAAATTGATTTGTTGTTTTCAATTGCAAAAGGTAAAATTTACTGTGGTCTGAGTGATTTTGAAAAAGGGAACTATTTTTTCAAACAAGCATTGCAATTATTGTCAAAAAGCAATTTTAGCAACAAGTTCGCCGAAGCCAATACCTTAATCGGACTGGCTGGAATTTATTTTCATCAAAAAGAATACGTGAAAGCGATAGAAGTGTTGCTAAAAGCATCAAATATTGCAAAAACTTTTGAAAATTTATATTTGGCAGAAACCTCAAGTAAGCTACTTACGGTTAACTACATAGCGTTGAATGATAATTCTAATTATAAATCATTTAATACTAAATTTTTATATGCAAATACGCAATTAGAAGGAACGGAACAAGAAGCTATTAATACAGCTTATAATTTAATCAACCAAAACCAGGATAACTATTTTAAGATGGAGATTAAAAATTATAGCTCTACCTTTTATATGGTTTTGATAATTTTTGTTATAATTTTATTTTTTTGTACTCTATTTTCATATCGCTTTCATATGAAAAAAAGAAGGCTCAGAGAAATTATAAATTATCTCGAAGTGACTCGTAATAATTTGATTATTAGAAATATTGAAAAGAAAGAAACTAATAAAAAAATCTTTATTCCGATAGAAACTGAGCAAGCTTTATTAAATAAGTTAAAAAGGTTTGAATCGTCTTCAAAATTTACAAATAATGACATGTCTCTGGCTGTTTTATCAGGACAATTCGAAACCAATACAAAATATTTGTCCGAAATTATCAACAAGCATTACCATGTAAATTTCAATACCTATATCAACAAACTTCGAATCAATTTTATTATTGAAAAACTAAAATCAGATCCTAATTTTATTAACTATAAAATAAGTTACTTAGCAGAAACTTCAGGTTTTTCATCTCATAGTACATTTGCTACAATATTTAAATCGATAACAGGTATTGCTCCGATAACTTTTATTGAATTCTTAAAAAAAGAAAGGGAAACGAGCCATGTTTAAATTGAAGTTTAAGAATAGTAGAAGTTTTTGTTTTTCATTATTTATTACTTTGGGTTTTTCCTCAATTCAATTTTTATATGCTCAAAGTTCAAAGAAAATAGATAGTATAATTAAAGCTAGCGCTCAAGAAATTTATCGTAATCCAAAAAGAGCGATTGTTATTGGTGAAAATATTGTTGAGAATGCAGGTAATAATATCGATTTGAAAATTCGAGGTTATAAGTTAATTTCTGACGCTTATTCTTCAAGCCGAGATTATCAAAAATCACTAGAATATCTTATAAAGGCAAATGAACTATTGCCAAAATCGAATGATGAACTGTTGAAGGTTATGGTTATAACCAAAGCAGGAGTGCAATACCATCAGCTAAAAATTTATGACAAAGCGATTCAGTATCTTGATCTAGCGGAACAATTGTGTTTGCAATATCAAGATCGGGATTCAGTCCGCACTAGTTTGGGAATAAATTACATTGTAAGAGGTTTTATTTATAAAGAAAAATTGAATTGTGATATTGCAATAGCTTTTTTTGATCGAGGTATTAATGAAATTTCACACTCAAAAAATATAAATGAATCGGCTAGTAAATTAAGTATTGCAAAGTATAATAAAGGCAATTGTTACATTTTGATGAATGATAATAATTTAGCAATAAAAAGTTTTTTAGAATCCATAATACATGCTAAACAAGTAAACGCGGTTAGTCTTCGAGCTTTTGCAAATAAAGGATTGGCCCAAGTATATACCATCGAGGGAAAGTACAGTCAAGCAATAGAGTTATTACTTGAGGCTGAAAAAATTTCGAGTAGTGTGAATGATTTGGTTTTGAATCAAGAAATTTACAAAGGATTATCAGAAAATTTTTTAGCAATTAAGGAGTGGGATAATTATCAAAAATATCATTCTAAATATCTAGAAACACAAACAAACCTTAAGGACAACGAAAGAAAGTCAATCAGTGATTTATTAATTGAAAAACAAATTGAGGTTACTAAAAAACTTAAAAGTAGTGATTCAAACTATATGTTTGGAATTGTTATTCTAACAATAATGTCTACTTTTGCTATTGTTTTGGTTTTAATTTATTCAAGAAAATCGAAACGAACTATTAACAAACTTCAAGCAGAAATTAAAAATTTACAAAATGATAAATGAAAAAGTTGAAGGCGTTTTTATTTATGAATTATTACTCTGCAATCAAAATCTCCAATATACTAATCGCTGCCTCGCTTATTTTAGTTCCAGGTCCAAAAACAGCTGCAGCACCAGCATCAAATAAAAATTGATAATCTTGGTGAGGTATTACTCCTCCAACAATAACCATAATATCTTGACGTCCGAATTTTTTTAGTTCTTCAATGACTTGAGGAACAAGTGTTTTGTGCCCAGCAGCTAGTGAAGAAACGCCAAGAATGTGAACGTCGTTTTCTACAGCTTGTTTAGCAGCTTCGAAAGGTGTTTGAAATAATGGACCTATATCTACATCAAAACCAACATCGGCATAGCCAGTAGCGACAACTTTAGCACCACGATCATGACCATCTTGACCCATTTTTGCAATCATTATTCGTGGTCGGCGCCCTTCTTTTTTTGCAAATTCATCTGCTAATTGTTTTGCTTTTTCAAAACTTTTATCGTCTTTAATTTCTTTACTATACACACCACTAAATGTTTTAATTTGTGCTTTATATCTGCCAAAAACGGTTTCTAAAGCAGAACTAATTTCGCCAAGAGTTGCTCTATTTCTTGCTGCATCTACTGCTAATTCTAGCAAATTGCCTTCTTGATTTTGTGCACAAAGGGTTAATTTTTCAAGTGAGTTTTGTACTTTTTCTTTATTTCTAGTTGCTTTTATATGCTCTAATTGTTCAATTTGTTGTTTTCGAACCATTTGATTATCAACATCAAGAATATGCAACGGATCTTCTTTTTCTAATCGGTATTTGTTGACACCTACAATAACATCTTGGTTACTGTCAATTCGTGCTTGTTTTCTTGCAGCAGCTTCTTCAATTCGTAATTTCGGAATTCCTGCTTCAATAGCTTTTGTCATTCCGCCAAGTTCTTCTACCTCTTCAATTAATGCCCAAGCTTTTTCTGCAATTTCAGCGGTAAGACTTTCTAGGTAATAACTACCAGCCCAAGGATCGACAGTTTTTGTAATTTTAGTTTCTTCCTGCAAAAACAGTTGAGTATTTCTGGCGATTCGTGCCGAAAAATCTGTTGGTAAAGCGATTGCTTCGTCAAGTGCGTTTGTATGCAACGATTGAGTGCCTCCAAAAGCAGCTGCCATAGCTTCAATTGTTGTTCTTGCTACGTTATTAAAAGGATCTTGCTCGGTCAAGCTCCAGCCAGATGTTTGGCAATGAGTTCTGAGTACTAATGATTTTTCGTCCTTTGGATGAAATTGTTTTACTATTTTAGCCCAAATCATTCTTGCAGCTCTCATTTTTGCAATTTCCATAAAATGGTTCATGCCAATTCCCCAAAAAAACGATAGGCGAGGAGCAAATTCATCGATTTTCATTCCCGTGCTCAACCCTGTTTTTATATATTCTAATCCATCTGCAAGAGTATATGCAATCTCTATATCAGCAGTTGCTCCAGCTTCTTGCATGTGATAGCCTGAAATTGAAATTGAATTGAATTTTGGCATTTTTTTACTCGTATATTCAAAAATATCGGCAATGATTTTCATAGAAGGAGTAGGCGGGTAGATATAGGTATTCCGAACCATAAATTCCTTGAGAATATCATTTTGGATTGTTCCTGATAGTTGTTCTGGCTGGACACCTTGTTCTTCTGCAGCCACAATATAGAAAGCCATTATAGGCAAAACGGCTCCGTTCATAGTCATGGAAACCGACATTTCTTCTAACGGAATTTTATTGAACAATACTTTCATATCTTCAACGGTATCGATAGCAACTCCTGCTTTTCCTACATCACCCACAACGCGTTCGTGGTCAGAATCATAACCACGATGTGTTGGCAAATCAAATGCTATGGATAATCCTTTTTGTCCAGCAGCTAGATTTCGTCTGTAAAAAGCATTACTTTCTTCGGCAGTAGAAAATCCAGCATATTGGCGCACGGTCCAAGGACGACGCACATACATAGTTGCATAAGGACCACGCAAGTTTGGTGCAAAACCAGCTCCAAAACCAAGATGTTCCAAATTTTCGATGTCTTGTTTAGAATAGTTTGGTTTTAGTTCAATGTTTTCAGCTGTTAGAAAATTGTCGCTTACTGAAAAGTTTAACTTCTCACTTTTGACTTCTGATTTTAGAGTTATATGTTGGAGGTTTTTTCTCATTTGCATTTGAAGTGGAATGATAAAGCAATTCGATTTTAATAATTTTTTCTATTCTTCCAAATTTTTGTATTTCTTGAAGTATGAATTATGGCTTTTATTACTATTTCTTTTTTATCAATTTCAAAATGTATCAAATATGGAAATGTTTGTATTAAAGCAACTCTTGTTTCGTCATATCTTGTTTGATATAAAAGAGGGTAAATTCTTAAAATTTCTATTTCGTCTTTTACAGATTTTAAGAAACGTCTTCCAAGATTTTTATTGATAACTTCATACCAAGAAGCAATTTCTTGAAGATCAATTTTAGCCAAAGGAAGAATTGTGAGTTTATAGTCCATTTTCAATTTCCTTCATAACTTCATCAAAATCTAAAGCAATTTTTGGATTTTTAAAATACTCAATAGTACGTTCCCTAACTTCATCTATTTGCCATTGTGGAATTTCATATTTTGTACTAGCGGGTAAAATAATCACATCTACTTCTTCAGCATTAAAACCATCTGGTAACGTAATGTTTATTTTATGATTTTCCACTTTAACGGTTTGTCTTATTGCTTCCATAATTTAGTATTTTTGATAGGTAAATGTAAGAATTTAAATTGAAATCTATTCTAAGTTCAACCTTTCCTGTTCTGTTTTCTCAGCTAGTCTTTTTTCAATAATTGGAGTTATCAAAGTTTTTCTTGGCTTGTTTTTTACAAAAGGAAAAAGTTCTAAATCGTGTTTCATTTTGTCTTCTTTATTTGGATATTTATTGGTGCCCAACAAAACTTCTTTTCCTGATTCGAATAATTCTTGTTCCTTATCAGCACTTTCTTGAATTTTTCGTTTAATAATTCCCTCGTTTAGTTGTTTTAGAAAACCACCATTGGCTTCGATGTCTTTAAACAATGCTAATGATTTTTCTGCTAATTGTTGGGTCAAACTTTCTATATAATAACTTCCGTCAGCGGGATTATTGACTTTATCAAAATAACTTTCATGTTTGAGAACTAATAATTGATTACGCGCAATTCTATCTCCAAATTCATTGTCTTTATGATACAAAGCATCATAGGGTAAGTTTGCAATTGCGTTGGCACCTCCGAGTATTGCCGACATACATTCAGTTGTTGTTCGCAATAAATTCACATTATAATCGTAGATGGTTTTATTTCTTTTGGTTGATGTAACCAGTAGATGACAATCTAAATGATGGTCGTATTCTTTTGCAATTAAGTTAAAAAGTAACCGTAATGCCCTAAGTTTAGCAATCTCAAAAAAGTAATTAGTTCCAACTGAGACTTGGAAAACAATAGGCTGGTTAATGTTTGAGATTCTAATAAAGTATTCATTTACATGTCCCAAACTATAGGCAATTTGTTGCACTATATTCGCACCTGCATTTTGATACAAACTACTATTTATGCTTAAAACGGAGCAATTTGTTAGCGTTTTTGTAAGTGTATTTAAAGTTTCGAAATTGTTTTTTTCTGGAGTTGAATACCAATTGCCATCTTTAGCTAATTGTCCAATAGGATCAAGATTTAGGAATACAGTGGCCCTTTTTTCTTTGGCAGTAATTTCGATTTTTTTTACGAAATCGATGGATAAAAATTTTAAATCAAAGTAGATTGGAGTTGTGTTTAAAGTAAGACTTTCTAAGAGTTTTATTACATCAGTTTTTTCATCTTCAATTGTAAATAGAATACTTTCGGCACCACGTTCTAAGCTTTCTTTAGCTCTTTGAATTGATTTTTCTACATCATAAACAAAGATGTTTTGACAAATTTTAAATTCAGAAGCTTTAGTATTTAAAGTTATTGTATCGTTACATTCATCGTTATGATAAAACGGTTTTACTTGAATGTTCTCTGGTGAATTCCAAATTAAGGTTTCATTATAATCGGCTCCTTTGAGTTCAAACTGTATTTGTTGTTTCCATTGTTTAGAGGAAACGAAGTTAAAATCTTTAAATAAATTTTTTGGCATAATATGTTTATTTATAGCTTTTGTTTCCTAAATAGTATTTAACCGTTTTGTTATATTCCTCCTTCTTCTCTGATAGTGTCACCGTCAAATTCGATAATGTAAATATCTTCACTATCTTTTTTCATATAGTATTTTTCACGCGCATATTTTTCTATCTGATCCGGATTCTTGAGCAATTTTATATTCTCTTGGTCTTTTTTTATTTCTTCTTGATAGTATTTTTTATTATTTTCTAAATCATTTATTTCGGCATCTAATATTCGATGATCAAAGTAAGAATAATTGTCTAGGAACAACATCCAAGTACAAAAAAACAACAATACCCAAACGTATTTGTTACTTAAAAATTTGAACCAAGATGTGTCTTTATATGGGTTTGCCATTTCAGTTTAAATTACTATAAATATACGAAAAATTACAATATCCTTTGATTAATTACTGCACGAACAACATCTATGGCAACTGTGTTGTATTTGTCGTTTGGAATTATAATATCCGCAAATGCTTTTGTAGGTTCAATAAATTGTTGGTGCATCGGTTTTAAAGTGGTTTGGTATCGATTTAAAACTTCTTCCATATCACGGCCGCGCTCGGCAATATCACGTTTTAATCGTCGAATTAATCTTTCATCAGAATCAGCATGAACAAAAATTTTCACATCAAATAAATCTCTTAATTCAGGATTTGCTAAAATTAGAATTCCCTCCACAATCATCACTTTTCGGGGATGTGTAAGTATAGTATCATCGGTTCTATTGTGTTTTAAAAAAGAATACACCGGTTGATTTACAGTATTTCCTTCTTTTAGCTCTTTGAGATGAGCAACAAGTAATTCAAAATCTATTGCTCTTGGATGATCGAAATTGATTAAGGCACGTTCGTCAAAGTTTAGATTGTGAGTTTCTTTATAGTAAGAATCTTGTGAAATTATACCGACTTCAGTTTCAGGTAATTCATTCATGATTTGGTGTACCACGGTAGTTTTTCCGCTACCTGTTCCGCCAGCAATTCCAATAATTAGCATATATTAGTTGTGTTGTATTAGTTAAATACAAAAATAGGAATTTAATTGAGAGTGAATTTTGTTTTTGTAAATGTTTTTTTGAAACTGACATAAAAAAAGCGAAACATTTCTGTTTCGCTTTTGTCGGGGTGGCAGGATTCGAACCTGCGGCCTCCTGCTCCCAAAGCAGGCGCGATAACCGAGCTACGCTACACCCCGAAATCGAATGCAAATATAATGTTTAATTTTTCTCTTCAAAAGATTTACATAAATAAATAAAATTTATTTTAAAATAGTAAATTAGGATTTATTTGAGTACAAAATTTTTAGAATATAGTTTACATTTGCAATCTCAAAATTGATTTTAAAATACAATTATGTCAGATACAATAGAAAAAATAAAATGTCTAATAATAGGTTCTGGACCTGCTGGTTATACAGCCGCTATTTATGCCGCTAGGGCCAATATGAATCCTGTTTTGTACCAAGGAACACAGCCAGGCGGTCAGTTAACAACTACTAATGAAGTAGAGAATTTTCCCGGTTATGTTGATGGAGTTACTGGTCCTGAAATGATGGTACAATTGCAAAAACAAGCAGAGCGTTTTGGAACTGATGTTCGTGATGGTTGGGCTACAAAGGTTGATTTTTCAGGAGCTGTTCATAAAGTATGGATAAATGATACTAAAGAGTTGCATTGCGAAACTGTAATTATTTCTACTGGTGCAACTGCAAAATATTTAGGACTTGATTCAGAGCAACATTATTTAAAAACAGGAGGTGGAGTTTCGGCTTGTGCAGTTTGCGATGGTTTTTTCTATAGAAATCAAGAGGTAGTTATTGTTGGTGCTGGAGATTCAGCTTGTGAGGAAGCGCATTATCTTTCAAAATTATGCAAAAAAGTAACGATGTTAGTTCGTAGCGAGAAATTCAGAGCTTCAAAAATTATGGAAGAGCGTGTTCGTAAAACGGAGAATATTACCATTTTAATGAATCATGATACGGTAGAAGTTTTAGGTGATGGGCAAGTGGTAACAGCCGTAAAAGCTTTAAACAAAACAAGTAATGAAGTTTTTGAAATTCCAGCAACTGGTTTCTTTGTAGCCATTGGTCATAAACCAAATACAGATATTTTTGCTAATTATCTTACGCTTGACGAAACAGGCTATATTATTAATATTCCTGGCACATCTAAAACAAATGTAGCTGGTGTTTTTGTAGCTGGAGATGCTGCTGATCATGTTTATCGTCAGGCAATAACTGCTGCTGGTACAGGTTGTATGGCTGCCTTAGATGCTGAAAGATATTTAGCGGCGATTTAATACAAATCTATTATATACAAAAAGAGTTCCGAAATTTAGGAACTCTTTTTGTATATAAAAATTAGAATTTTATTTTATTAACGTTTTTTTGTTCAAAGTAGCATTGTCAATAAAATTTTTCATTTCAATTTTTTGAGTGCCATACAAATTAATTTCTGATTTTCCAGAAGCGTCAATAATGGCTTTTGTACTTACAATTATACTGCAATTGGTATATCCTTCAGTGGTGATTTCAGCATTTTTAGAAGATAAATTTTTACCGGTAAATTCAGCATTGTTGTCTAATCGTAGTTTCAAATTATTAACATCGCCTTCAACCGTAGCAGCTGTTTTTTGATACATATCAAAAACCATTTGATTGGATGCAATTAGGGCTTTAAGTTTTGCATTTTTACTAAGTTCGATAGTGGTTTGTTCCGATTTTAAATTGAGTTCAATTTTTGATTTATCATTGGCCATCAAAGTAAAATTCTTTGTTTTTACATAAGCAAAAATTTTAGAGTCGTCGAAGCTTTTAAAAGTAAAATCATCTAAATTAATTTCGGCTAATGCAGTTATATTTGTATTGTCTTTTGCGATTAGCATTTTAAAACCAGTTGTATAGGTTACTCTAACGCTAAATTTTTTTGCGCTAGTGACTTCTTTATTACTTGAAATTTGCAAAGAATTACCGTTAAAGCTTGTTTGTATAAGGTCATGAAGATTATCATCGGCTTCAATTTCTATGGCGCATTTATCTCCTTTTATTAAAAATATTTCAATATTATCCTCAACTTCAAGATTTTCGAATTCATTTATTTCTTTCTGTGTTACGGTTACAATTTTTGAACCTTTTACTTTTTCTTTATCTTGACTGGATACGGAATAACTAAATAAAAATAAAGTTAAGAGTAGTACCGTTTTTTTCATGTTTATATATTTTCATCAAATATAAAAAAAAATCATCCCTTTTGAAGATGATTTTAAAAATTAAAGATATTGCGTTATTCTTTACTTATACTTCCTCCCGAACTAGTTTTACTTTGTACTTTTTTTGGAGTACCATGATAATTAATGCTACTTCCGCTTGATGCACTTGCTGTTAATAATAAAATAGGGGATACCGTTGTTGTACTACCGCTACTAGATTCTGAAAGGACGTCGTTTGCCATTAATTGCTCAGCATTAATTTGGCTACCGCTAGACGAGTCAGTTTCAAGTTTTAATGCTTTTCCGCTAGCAATAATAGTACTTCCGCTTTCAGTTGTTAAAGAAATTGCATCAGCTTCGACATTTATCTTTATTTCACTTCCGCTATCAGCTTCAACTTTTATATCATTTGTTATTAAAGTATTTGCACTATCAATTTTTGATCCACTTGATGCATTTATTCCTGAAATTGAAGGTGTTTTTACAATCACTTTTGGAGTTTGAGTAGCATTATATCCTTTTTTAGTTTTTATAATTAGAACACCATTTTCAACGGTTGTACTTATAATTTTATGTAAATTCTCGTCAGCTTCTACTGAAATAGATTTAGTATCAGTTTGTTCTATTACAACTTCGATACCAGAACTAACCTCGATTTTCTGAAAATCGTTATTTACCAATCTTGTTTGAGTTGTAATGTTTCCGTTTCCAGTTTCTCTATTTCCTAAATTTATATCATATTTACAGGAGGAGAATAATAATACAATGAAAGCTGTAACTATAAGTTTTGTCAAAAATAATATCGTTTTTACCATGACTATTGTTTTTTAATTACTACACCATTTACGTCAGTAGTTAATCCTTCTTTTCCTATAACTTGTTTAATAATTACTTTTTCTCCGTTTACATCTACTGTTGTAGTGCTTATACTATCGTTTTCTTTTTCTAAGTTTTCAATACTTTCAACGTCATTCCATTCATTTTCTTCTTCTGGGCAGTTCAAGCATTTTACTTGTGAAGAACCCATTTTGTAAATAAATTTATCGGAACTAAAATGCAAGTTAAAAAACGAGTCATCTGATTCATCATACTCTTTCACACTATTGTCTGGTTTAAAGAATGTTCCCTCTGGCAAGTATAGAATGAGTTGTACTTCTTGATCTCTATATTTGTTTTTAAAATCAGTGACGAAATAGTTATCTAAAATTAATTGGTTCCCTACTATTTTAAATCCGTATTTAATCTTATCGGCAGTCTTTCTGGCTTCAGATAATGATTTTCCTCTTGCTTGCTTTTCAATTTGAAGAAATGCTGTTTTCTCGTCTGTTTTTAAAATTTTCAAACGAACTTGATTGGAGTAAATCACTTTGTTATCAGTAGAATCTTCGGTAATCTTAAAGTTGTTGTATTCATAAACATCTTTAGCAAAGTAATTATTGTGTTTGAATTTTATGAACAAAGTGTCAGTAGGATTTATCGCAATAGATTGTTTTTGTACAATTCTTCCCTCTTCTGCAAATTCAGATGCTTGTTTGATACCTAGACTAATTAAAAGCCCAATAGCAATTGACCAAAGCGCAATTAAAGTATACTTCGCTATGTTTCCAATAGATTTTACACTTGGAGACAACAACTTGAATCCTAATAGTAGTAAAAAGAAAAACGGAACTCCAACAGCTAAAAACATTAATAAACCAAAAGCCCAGATTGGATAGTCTGAAAAATTACCTGCATTTACAAAATCTTGCCACGGAAATTCAATAAATGCTGTTGAGCCAATAGTAAATACGCCAATAAAAAGTATAATTAATATTGCTAAACTTGACATAATGATGATTACACCTAAAATTTTAGCGAAAATTTTAAAAATACTTAATGAGACATCACCAACTTCTGATGCAAATTTTGCAAAACCCGTTTTAACTTGGTTTCCCATTTTGTCATAATTGGCATTTTTTAATTTTTCTGAAACGGTTTCATATTCTTCTCTAACTTTTTTTTCTATGTTAGAAATGGTTATGGGTTCTCCTGTCATTTCTAGTTTTTCGGATGTGGTTACAGCTACCGGCATTACAATCCAAAGAATAATGTAAGCTATAAATCCAAAACTAGTCGAAGCTAATAGTAAAAATGCAATTTTAATCCAAACAGCTTCAATTCCAAAATAATGTCCTAAACCAGTACAAACACCAGCAATTGAGCCTTTGTCTTTATCGCGATATAGTTTTTTAGAAACTCTATTTGTTGATGTGAAATCAGTTTTTTGTGGTTCATCTCCGTCAATATCAATTCTATAATCTTCGGGTTGTCCCATTACAGCAATAATTTCATCTAATACTTTTAAATTGATTACATGTTTATCGTTCGAATGTTTTTCTGTTATTAATTCAGCAATGCGCAGTTCTATATCTTTAATGATTTCGTCTTGTCCATTGGCACTTGATAAGGAACGTTTTATTGCCTCAAAATAGCGTGTTAGTTTTTGGTATGCATCTTCGTCAATGTGAAAGAACATTCCTCCTAAATTTATGTTTACAGTTTTGTTCATGACTTTTATTTTTGGTTTGTTATAATGTTTACAGCATCAGACAATTCAGTCCAAGTACCATCTAATTCATTTAAAAAGGTTTGCCCTATTTCGGTTAACCCGTAATATTTTCTAGGCGGTCCTGATGTAGATTCTTCCCAACGATAGTTGAGTAATCCGTCGTTTTTAAGTCTTGTTAATAGCGGATAAACAGTTCCCTCTACAACAAGCAGTTTAGCGTTTTTTAAGGTGTCTAATATTTCTGAGGTATATGCTTCTTTTTCTTTTAATACTGAAAGGATGCAAAACTCGAGAACACCTTTACGCATCTGGGCTTTTGTGTTTTCAATGTTCATAATTTCTTTTATTATTTTGGGATTTTAATTCGTTTTTCGATTTCATTTTCGTTCAATTTTAATAATTTAGTGATAAAGCTTGATTGCTTTTTAACTTATAAAGTGATTTAGCTTCTTCATTTAATTGAACGGTTTTAGGAAAACCTGTATAAGTAACTTTTGCTTTATCGGCAACAGTTACCGAAACTTTAGAGTCAGAGTGAATAAAAACTATAGCGTTTCCCTCAGCAGTTATAGATAGCGAGCGGGTAACAAAGTTTTTTGCGTTACACAAAGCGGTATCATTAGTTAGTATGTTCGCTTTTATAGCCATTCCTGTAATGTTCGCTTTCGCATTGTCTTTAAAATTTCCTTTAAGAATTTGAGTTTCTATTTTACCGTTAAACACGGTTCCTCTTTCTCCAACTATTTTGGTTTTGCCTTCATTTTTTATGTTTCCATTAAAAACGGATTTAGAATTTAAAACCACCTTACTATTTAATGCACTAATTTGGTTCGTTACAGTAATTTTAGAATATAAACTAGCTTTAAAAAAAGCAACATTTTTACTAGACAAATATACTTTTACTAAACCTTTACTTTTAGAACAATCATTACCCTTAGGTAAATATATTTTTAAAGTTTTTCCTTTAACTTCGGTTATTAAATTACTTGTTACAGTATTGTCAGACAATTCTACTTGCAACGAAAGTTGTTCACTTTCAGTGTAAATGAGTTCAATTCCATTTTGAACCTCTACTCTAGAAAAATCAGATACTTTTCTGTTTTCTAGTTCTTGACTTTTTGCTACCAATCCAACAAGGATTAAAGTTAGCGTTGTGATGATTTTTAACATGATTTCGATTTTTTGATTGATGATTGATTTGATTTATTTAACGATTCGATTTTGATTGCTTCGCCAGTTCGCTGACGCTCGGGTGATGATTATTTTAAAAAAGAAATAGTAATTGGATAATTATAACCTATTCCGTTTGATGCTTTTACTGATGCTAATATGATTAATAAAAACTCGATTACTTTAAGTGTAAAAAATAATACAACTGCTAGGATTCCAAATAGAGCAATTCCGTTTAAGTCTTCAATATTTATATTTTTAAAAGGAAAATTATTGTGATTTGAAAAATCATTAATTGAAAAGTTCTTCAAAAATGTAACTAATAAAATAGGAATAGCAATCATGGCTAGTACTATAGAATAAACAAATAAACTCAACTGAAAATTGATTACTTGTTTTCCTTGCTCATTAAGATATTCTGATTTTTCCTTTGTTGCAGACCATATTAGTATTGGGAAAATAAAATTTCCGAACGGAAAAATATATTGGCTTAATGCACTCAAGTGAAGTAATGTTGCTGTATTTTTATTATTAGTTGCTTCCATGATTTAAAGTATATAGTAATTTCTTATGCAAATATATGTCCAAAAAATAGTATCTTGTAATGCATAGTAGTATATATTAACAAAACATTAACATTTAATAGAGTTTAAAAAATAGTAGTTTTTACTAAAATCGTATAGAATACAAGACTTTTCAGTGTTTTTAAGTATAAATCAATGCTAGGCATACTAGTAACATTAATTTGTATTACTTTTATAAAAAATAGTAAATCAATGAATTCAGAAGTAAAAAAAATTAATCTTTTCTTGCTTTACAAGTTACCCTCAGCCTTTTTTTGTGGTGTTAGAGTAAAAGAGATAGATGAAACTACATGTGTTGTTACTGTAAAACACCGATGGATAAATCAAAATCCATTCAATTCACTCTACTTTGCCGTTCAAGCAATGGCTGCAGAGCTATCAACTGGAGCATTAGTAATGAAACATATTAAGAAAAGCGAAAAAAACATTTCTATGCTCGTTGCAAATAACAAAAGTAACTTTTCAAAAAAAGCAACCGGACAAATAGCTTTTACCTGCAATGACGGACATTTAATAAACGAAGCGATTCAAAAAACAATTGCGACTAGAGAAGGACAAACATTTTGGATGAAATCGATAGGAACTAACCAAAAAGGGGAGCAAGTTTCTGAAATGAATTTTGAATGGAGTATAAAAATTAAATAATCTTTTCTTTTACGAACAATCGTTAAATCGAACCTAATTTAATTCACTATTTAAAATAGGAGTATTAAATTTGTAATAAAAACATGCGAATTCTAATTACCGGTGCTACAGGATTAATAGGAAGCGAATTAGTTTCATTACTACTCCAAAATGGAACTTCCATTCATTATCTCACTACATCAAAGCACAAAATCGAAAATCAACTAAATTATAAAGGCTTTTTCTGGAATCCAGAGCAAGGAATTATAGATGAAAATTGTCTTATGGGTGTTGATGCAATCATTCATCTAGCTGGAGCTACCATTGCAAAGCGATGGACAAAATCATACAAACAAGAAATTATAGAAAGCAGATTATTTTCTTCAAACGTACTTTACAAAGCTCTTAAAGAAAATCCCAATCACGTAAAACTAATAGTTTCAGCTTCTGGAACTGCAATTTATCCAAATAGTTCAACTAAAATTTACTCTGAAACTTCAACTGAAATCGAAGATGATTTTTTAGGAAACGTTGTTCTAAAGTGGGAAGAAAGTGTCGATAAATTTAAAAGTTTAGGAGTTAAAGTTTGCAAATTAAGAACGGGTATTGTTTTGTCTAAAAAGGGAGGTGCTTTACAAGAAATGCTAAAACCTATAAAACTAGGTATAGGTTCTTCTTTTGGAGACGGAAAACAAATACAATCTTGGATTCACATTCACGATTTAGCGTCAATTTATTTTTTTGCAGTAAATAATTCTTGGGAAGGAGTTTATAATGCAGTTGCACCTCATCCTATAACAAATGCAGGATTAACCAAAGCAATTGCAACTATTTTAGAGAAGCCATTATTCATGCCAAACATTCCAAAATTTGTAATGAGATTGATTCTAGGCGATATGCACGAATTATTATTTACCAATAAAAATTTAAGTGCTCAAAAAGTAATTGATCAGGGATTTGAATTTCAATTTCCAACCGCAGAAAAAGCGTTAATAAATATCTTAGCATAAAAAAAAGCTCTGTTTATTTTTATAACGGAGCTTTTTTATATAACAGTGTGAATTAATAATATTTAGAAGCTTAACGCTAACCTTAAGATTCAATAATAGTAAATAATTATTTACTAATACAAATATAAAGAATACGAAATCGAAATAGTCATAAAATTTTATTAAAATTTTAATTTTTTTTACTGAATTTTAAAAGCTACTATTTTAAAAGTAACAAAAATAGTGACAATTTGACATTTTATAAGAAATGGCAGTAATTTTGTTATTCAGAAAACAATGAAATTCAAAAATATATTCAAAAATAAAAGCAAAATGACCACTGAAAATACAGAACAAGATCAGGAAATAGACGATGCTACATTAGAAATGAACGCCAATGGAGAACAACTTATAGTTGAAGAATTGCCATTAGAAGAGCAGTTAGCACAAGATTTAGCTAAAGAAAAAGACAAGTTTTTGAGACTTTTTGCCGAATTTGAAAATTATAAAAGACGAACTGCCAAAGAACGCTTAGATTTATTTAAAACTGCCAATCAAGAAGTATTACAAGCCATGTTGCCTGTAATGGATGATTTTGATAGAGCTTTAGCAGAAATCAAAAAATCGGAGGATGACGTTTTATTGAAAGGTGTAGAGCTTATTCATGAAAAACTAAAGAACACCTTAAATTCTAAAGGATTAGAGGAGGTTGAAATAAAAGCTGGAGATATATTTAATGCCGATTTTGCTGAAGCTATTACACAAATTCCTGCGCCATCCCCTAATTTCAAAGGAAAAATTGTAGACGTTTTAGAAAAAGGATATAAGTTGGGCGACAAAATCATCCGTTTTCCAAAAGTGGTTATCGGACAATAACAGTTCAATTTTTAGAGCAATTTTAGACTGTTCTCATTATAATTTACAACATGAAAAAAGATTTTTACGAAATATTAGGTATTACTAAAAATGCTACTGAAGCTGAAATTAAAAAAGCCTACCGAAAAAAGGCTATCGAATTTCATCCTGACAAAAATCCCGGAAATGCAGCTGCCGAAGAAAGTTTTAAAGCAGCAGCTGAAGCTTACGAGATTTTAAGCGATCCTCAAAAGAAAGCCAAATACGATCAGTACGGACACCAAGCCTTTGAGAATGGTGGAGGTGGAGGTTACAGTGGTGGCGGTATGAACATGGATGATATCTTCAGTCAATTTGGAGATATATTTGGAGGTGCTTTTGGCGGCGGAGGATTTGGTGGCGGGGGTGGTCAACGCCGAATGAAAGGAAGTAATCTTCGTATCAAAGTGAAATTGACATTAGAGGAAATTGCAAATGGTGTCGAGAAAAAAGTAAAAGTTAAAAGAAAAGTTCAAGCGCAAGGTGTTTCCTATAAAACATGTTCTACGTGTAACGGACAGGGTCAAGTAATGCGAGTAACAAATACGATTTTAGGTCGTATGCAATCAGCATCAACATGTCCTACTTGTGGTGGATCAGGACAAATATTGGATAAAAAACCAGCAAATGCTGACTCTCAAGGAATGCTTTTGGAAGAAGAAACCGTTTCTATAAAAATTCCAGCCGGCGTGGTTGATGGGATGCAACTTAAAGTGTCCAACAAAGGAAATGATGCTCCTGGTAACGGTATTCCGGGTGATTTGATAGTCGCTATTGAAGAGTTAGAACACGAGTTTTTAAAACGTGAAGGTGAAAATTTACATTACGATTTATATATTAGTTTCTCTGAAGCTGTTCTAGGAATTTCAAAAGACATCGAAGCGGTAAACGGCAAAGTGAGAATTAAATTAGAGGAAGGCATTCAGTCAGGTAAAATCCTTCGATTAAAAGGAAAAGGAATTCCTAATATAAACGGTTATGGTAATGGCGATTTGTTAGTTCACGTAAATGTTTGGACTCCAAAAACACTCAATAAAGATCAAAAACAATTTTTTGAGAGCAATCTTTCTGATGAGAATTTTGTTCCTCATCCAGAAAAAACAGATAAGTCATTTTTTGAGAAAGTAAAAGATATGTTCTCATAATTTAAATGATATAGTTATATTTGAGTTTTTACTAGGCAACTAGTAATTTTTAAAATCAATTTTTTTTCCCATCCTTGTATAAAAATTAGGGTGGGTTTTTTGTAACTATTTCATATAATTCACTACTAATTTATGTACTTTTACGCAGTGTAATAGCAATATCAATCTCAATATCAAAAATCAATTTCAAGTACTAATGCATTTTAAATTTGCCATTGAAATTGATATTGAAATTTAATTAAATTTATGAGTAATATACTTGAAGTTAAGAATGTCATCAAACAATATGGAGATTATACAGCGCTTAATAATGTTTCTTTAACAATTCCAAAAGGAAGTATTTACGGACTATTAGGGCCTAATGGAGCAGGAAAAACATCCCTTATTAGAATTATCAATCAAATTACATTACCTGATAGCGGAACGATTACACTTGATGGAGAAAATCTAAAACCCGAAGATGTTCAATATATTGGATACATGCCAGAAGAACGAGGTTTGTATAAATCAATGAAAGTAGGAGAGCAATGTTTGTACTTAGCACAACTCAAAGGATTGTCAAAACAGGATGCTAAAACACAATTGGATTATTGGTTTGATCGATTAGAAATTCAAGGTTGGTGGAATAAAAAAATCCAAGAACTTTCTAAAGGAATGGCACAAAAAATTCAGTTTGTGGTAACAGTTTTACACAAACCTAAATTACTTATTCTTGACGAACCTTTTTCTGGATTTGACCCAGTAAATGCTAATTTGATTAAAGATGAAATTATTGAATTAAACAAAAAAGGCACTTCTGTAATTTTTTCAACACACAGAATGGAAAGTGTGGAAGAAATGTGTGACCATATTGCATTGATTCACAAATCGAATAAACTAATTGAAGGAAAATTAACAGATGTAAAAAAGCAATTTAGAACCAACAGCTATGAGGTCGGAATCTTAACTGACAATATAGAAGGTTTGATGTATGATTTATCACAAAAATTTACCCTTTCTCAAACTAATTTCAAATCGTTAAACGACGAATTAAAATTAGAAATCAATTTAGGAACAGCTACTCCAAATGAGTTATTGAATACTTTAATTCAACGTGGACAAGTCACTCATTTCATGGAAAAAATCCCAAGTGTAAACGATATATTTATTAAAACAGTAACAGAATAGATTAGAAAGTCAGCGTTTTAGACTACTTAGATTTTTCAAAATCTTAAAAACCTAAAATCGTCTAACTTCAAGAAGTCTACTAATCTAAAAATCTAAAATGTCTAAACTACTATTAATCATAAAACGAGAATTTATTGCTAAAGTTCGCAATAAATCATTCATAGTAATGACTTTTTTAAGTCCGTTACTATTTGTTGGAATTGCTGTTTTCGTCGGTTATTTAAGTTCTATGAAAGCTGATTTAAAAACCATTGCAATTCATGATGCCACAGGTAAATTTGTCCGTGAATTTAAAAATGACGAAGAGTACAGGTATTTAGATCTTTCACTTTTAGACACTAAAATACTCAAAGACAGCATCATGAATGATAGCTACGAAGGTCTTTTAGTAATTCCAAATGACACCAATTCGGTTTCTTTACAAAAAAACATTCAATATATTTCTAATGACAGCCCAGGAGTATTATTTATTGAAGGGTTAGAGCAAACTATTGCAAAAAAAATAACTGCTGAAAATTTCCAAAAGCAAGGTCTTGACACGCTGAAAATTAATCAAGCCAAAGCCGAAGTTTCTATAAAATTGAATAAATCGTCTGGCGAAACTGCTCTAAAAGGATTAAACGAAATCAAAATCGGGATTGGAGGTGCTTTTGGATATCTAATTATGATGTTCATCATTATTTACGGAAATATGGTCATGAGAAGTGTAATTGAAGAAAAAACGTCTCGAATTATCGAGGTTATTATTTCATCTGTAAAACCATTCCAATTGATGATGGGTAAAATAATTGGCACTTCTTTAGCCGGAATTTTACAGTTTCTAATATGGGCAATTCTCGGTATGTCAGCTATGTTTATCATTTCTTCTGTTTTTGGTGTTCAGATCGGGGCGGCTTCTGGAGCGCAAACTCAGGATGCATTGAAAACTGCACAAAGCGCTATGGGAAGTAATGTTCAGGTGTATATTTCCGAATTATGGAATCTTCCTATTGCGACAATCTTAGTTTCATTCATCATTTATTTTATAGGAGGATACTTTTTATACAGTTCGTTTTATGCTTCAATTGGAGCAGCAGTAGATAATGAAACCGATTCGCAACAGTTTCTTTTGCCTATCATTATGCCACTAATTTTGGGAGTTTATATCGGATTTTTTACGGTGATGAATGATCCGCACGGAACAATTGCCACCGTATTTTCGATGATTCCTTTAACATCTCCAATTGTTATGATGATGCGAATTCCGTTTGGCGTACCTTTGTGGCAAATAGTTGTTTCGATACTATTGCTTTTTGGAACCTTCTTTTTTGTTGTATGGTTTGCCTCCAAAATATATAGAGTCGGAATATTAATGTATGGCAAAAAACCAACATGGAAAGAATTGTATAGATGGCTTAAATATTAATGGATTGGTTAATTGTATAATCGGTTTTTTGGTTAACCGATTAAACATATAAACAGTTAAACGAATAAACAATAAATGAGTAGAATACTAATCATAGAAGATGAAGCTGCTATCCGAAGGGTATTAACAAAAATACTCTCGGAAGAAAGCGATACCTATATTGTTGAAGATGCAGAAGACGGAATTCAGGGCTTAGAAAGAATCAAGAACAACGATTATGACCTTGTTTTGTGCGACATAAAAATGCCAAAAATGGACGGAGTGGAGTTACTTGAAGCCGTTAAAAAAATTAAACCTGAGATTCCAATGGTGATGATTTCTGGTCATGGCGATATGGAAACGGCTATTCAAACGATGCGTCTAGGGGCTTTTGATTACATTTCGAAACCTCCAGATTTGAATCGGTTATTGAATACAGTACGTAATGCTTTAGACAAAAAACAATTGGTCGTAGAGAACAAAATTCTCAAGAAAAAAGTCAGTAAAAATTACGAAATGATTGGCGAAAGCGAAGCCATCAATCACATTAAACTAATGATTGAAAAAGTAGCTAAAACCGAAGCTAGAGTTTTAATTACTGGACCAAACGGAACAGGAAAAGAACTTGTTGCCCATCAATTGCATGAAAAGAGTGAAAGAGCGAATCATCCGTTAATTGAGGTGAATTGTGCCGCAATTCCATCTGAACTAATTGAAAGCGAATTATTCGGACACGTGAAAGGCGCTTTTACATCTGCGGTTAGAGATCGAGCAGGTAAATTTGAAGCGGCTGACAAAGGAACAATATTTCTCGATGAAATAGGTGATATGAGTTTATCGGCACAGGCCAAAGTCTTGCGAGCTTTACAAGAAAGTATGATTACTCGGGTAGGAGCAGATAAAGATATAAAAGTAGATGTTCGAGTGGTTGCTGCAACCAATAAGGATTTAAAAGTTGAAATAGCCGAAGGCCGATTCCGTGAGGATTTGTACCATCGATTAGCCGTGATTTTAATTAAAGTTCCAGCATTAAATGACAGAAGAGACGATATTCCTTTATTGATAGAACATTTCACCGAAAAAATTGCTACAGAACAAGGAATCGTTCCTAAATCATTTTCTAAACAAGCCATTACTTTGTTGCAAGAATACGATTGGACAGGAAATATACGAGAATTGCGAAATGTGGTCGAACGATTAATCATTTTGGGTGGTAACGAAATTTCAGAAAATGATGTGCAATTGTTTGCTAGTAAATAATAATCAATTTATAAAAATTTAGAATGACGAGAAAGAGGAAAATTTTATTTTTTGTACTATTGATAATAATTATATTTTTTGGTTTTAAATTATTTCGATTTATTCAAATAGATAATTGTTTAGATAAAAGTGGAAGTTGGGATTATGAAAAATGTGAATGTGATAATATATAATTTTATTGGTTTTAAATCCTAAATCCTAAATCCTAAATTAGAAAATGAAACTAAAGAAAATAAATTCAAATCTTCAAAAAGCACTTATTGAAACGGGTTTAACCGAAGCCAATGATATGCAACAGGAAACATTTTCAACTTTAAAAAGCGGAGCCGATTGTATCATTATTTCGCCAAAAGGAAGCGGAAAATCAACTACAATTGTTATCAATGTTATTCAGCAATTAGTTGCCGAAGGAGAAGAATCGCCTCGTGCTTTGATTATTGTAGAAAATAAAGCTAAGGTGTTAGAAATGGAAACGCTGTTCGAAAATTTTGGAAGCGAAACCAATTTGAGGGTCTATGGCGTTCATGACAAAGGCGATATGGAATACGATAAAAATTATATTTCCACTGGAATAGATGTCTTAATTGGAACTCCAAACAAATTGAATGAAATGTTTACCACAGCGGGGTACAATGTAAACCGATTAAAAATGTTCATTCTTGATGATGCAGATCCTATTTTGAAGCAGCGTCACGAAACTAAAATCATGCGAATTTCAAATAGTATCGTCAAAACGCAACGCATTATTTTTTCAGAGCAACTTACGGAGCGTATAGAAGTTTTGGCTGAAAAAATGTTGGTAGAACCTTTTTTATTCGACATGGAATATGACGATGAAGAAATAGAAGAAGACGAAGAGTAATAACATCAGTTAGATTTTTTACTTTCTTAACTACATAGAAATATAGAAAACAAGAGCTTTTACAGAAAAAAAATTTTAAAACATAGTTCTTTGTTGTCTATAAATATAGCGAAGCTTCTTTTAACAATTTTTAAAATCTATGTTTCTATGTGGCAAAAAATCAAAATACAATAGTAACAGAACTTAGATTAATTAGTTTTTCAATTTTAAACTTTAAACAATAATAGTATGGGATTAATGAAAGTGTTTTCAGGAAGCGAAATTTTAGCGCAAGCCTTACAACAAAAACTGGAATCAATAGGTTTAGAAATAGTGATTAGAAACAACAATCAATCGAATGTTTTACCTAGTATTACTAACACAAAAGCAGTTGAATTATTTATTCAAGAAACCGATTTTGGGAAGGCGAACCCAGTTATTGAGGAGTTTAGGATGAGTATATAAGTTAGAATACAATTTTAAGTGGTGAACAGAATGAAATACAAAATGCTAGTGGTAGATATGGACGACACTTTGTTGACCGATGACCATAATATTTCAAATGAGAATAAGGAAATGCTTTTAAAAGCACAGGAAATGGGTGTTTATGTAGTTTTAGCATCGGGTAGGCCAACATCAGCCATGATTGAATATGCTAGAGAATTGCAATGTCATATCAATAGTTCCTTTATGATTTCTTTTAATGGTTCAACGATTACCGACTTAAAAGAGGATAAAATACTTTTTGAACACGCTTTAACTAAAGAACAAATTCATTCCATTTACGATTTCAGTCAGCAAAACAATACGCACATCATCACTTATTTAGATGGCAAAATCATCAGCGAAAGGAATTCAGAATATATTGATATCGAAAGTACAATTACGGGTTTGGAATTGGTAATTGTGCCAAGTTTTAAAGATGCAGTTACTACTTCTGCTGTAAAATGTTTGTTACTTGAAGAACCTAGCTTTCTTAAACGTGTTGAACCTTTGCTAAAAACTGCAATGCCCGATTTGAGTGTTTGCATGTCGAAACCCTTTTTTCTGGAAGCTGCTCCTAATGGAGTTGACAAAGGAGCTGCCATTCAAATTTTGGCTAAAAAACTAAATATTCATCAAAGCGAAATCATTGCTGTTGGAAATGCCGGAAATGATTTGACAATGATACAATATGCAGGATTAGGCGTTTGGGTGGAAAATGCGGATGCTGAATTAAGAGAATTTGGAGATGTAATTGTAGCTTCAAATAATAATCACGGTGTTGCTGAAGTGGTGAGGAGATTTATTTTGGATTAATAATTATATCCAACAGATAATTGATAATAAAACCATAATAAATTACGCAACTAAATATTAGTTGCGTAATTAAAATAAAAACAATATTTTTGTATGAGTAAATTAGAAAAGCTAGTTGAAAAATTAAAATCAAAACCTAAAGATTTTTCTTGGGATGAGATGGTGAAAGTTTTGAAATATTATGGTTACGAACAAACTGCTCAAGGAAAAACAGGCGGTTCTAGACGAAAGTTTATCAATGAAAATAAACAAATAATAAGTTTGCACGAGCCACATCCTCAAAAAGTGTTGAAAGGATATCAATTAGATTTGATTATAGAACATTTAAATTTATAATGATGAAAAATTATTTAGAATACAAAGGATATTTAGGAACTGTAGAGTTTTCCGCTGAAGACAAAGTGTTTTTTGGCAAAATTCGAGGTATTAATGATTTAGTAACCTTTGAAGGAACTACTGTAGAAGAACTTTCTACTGCTTTTGAAGAATCGGTTACAGATTATTTAGAAACATGCAAATCTTTAAACAAAGCTCCTGACAAGGTTTTTAAAGGTTCTTTCAATGTAAGAATTTCCCAAGAATTACACAAAAAAACAGCACTTTTAGCATCTAAAAAAGGGTTGAATTTGAATGAAGTTATAAAAGAAGCCTTATCTTATATTGTCTCACACGAAGAGGTTTTGAATTAATATTCTATTAATATTACTATTTATACAAACCCAAAGTAGCCTCTAATTTCACCTTTATTTCCTCTTGCAATTTTAGGTTCTAAAATTTTTACTTTCGCTCCCATAGAGAGTAACTAAAGGCTCCGCAAAGTCTCTGACTTTGAGGCTCTGTTTCTAAGTCTTTGATTGTATTACTAAAAGCTATACAAATAGGAATTTGCTTTATTGTCTTGCATTAAGGTCACAGACCTTTTATCGCATCCCTAAAATCAGAAACTTTGCGACGTAAGGGGTTACTTGAATTTGGAGATGTAATTGTAGCTTCAAATAATAATCACGGTGTTGCTGAAGTGGTGAGGAGATTTATATTAAATTAATCTATCTTTGCGCCTTCAAAAATCTAAGAAGTCTAAAATTCTAAAAATCTAAAATGATTACAGTTAACGATATCTCCGTACAATTTGGCGGAACCACTTTATTTAGCGATGTTTCTTTTGCTATCAACGAAAATGATAAAATTGCCTTGATGGGCAAGAATGGAGCAGGAAAATCGACACTTCTCAAGATTATTGCAGGACAAAGCAAACCTTCAACAGGAAATATATCGGCACCAAAAGAAGCGGTTATTGCTTATTTGCCTCAGCATTTATTAACTAAAGACGGCGCAACTGTTGTTGAAGAAGCATCAAAAGCTTTTGGTGAAATCTTTAAAATGAAAGCCGAAATTGACGAAATCAACGAACAATTAACCATTCGTACCGATTATGAAAGTGATGCCTACATGAAATTGATTGAGCGCGTTTCTGATTTGAGTGAGAAATTCTATGCGATTGAAGAAGTAAATTATGAAGCCGAAGTTGAAAAAATCTTAATTGGTTTGGGTTTTGTTCGGGAGGATTTCGCACGTCAAACATCTGAGTTTTCGGGTGGTTGGAGAATGCGAATTGAGTTAGCCAAAATTCTTTTGCAAAAACCCGATTTGATTTTGCTTGATGAGCCAACGAATCACATGGACATAGAAAGTATTCAATGGCTAGAAGATTTCTTGATTAATTCAGCGAAAGCAGTGGTAGTAATTTCGCATGATAGAGCTTTTGTAGATAATATTACCAATAGAACTATTGAAGTAACAATGGGAAGAATTTACGACTATAAAGCCAAATACTCTCATTATCTCGAACTTCGAAAAGACCGTCGCATGCACCAACAAAAAGCGTACGACGAACAACAAAAAATGATTGCAGATAATCAAGCATTTATTGATCGTTTCAAAGGTACTTTTTCTAAAACAGATGCCGTGCAATCTCGCGTTAAGATGCTAGAAAAATTGGTAATTGTTGAAGTAGATGAAGTAGACACATCGGCATTAAAATTAAAATTCCCACCTGCTGTTCGCTCAGGACAATATCCTGTTGTTGTTAAAGATTTGGAAAAATCTTACGGAGATCATTTGATTTTTAAAGATGCTAATATTGTAATTGAACGTGGTGATAAAGTAGCGTTTGTAGGAAAAAATGGTGAAGGAAAATCGACAATGATTAAAGCCATCATGAAAGAAATTGATATCAATGGCGGAAGTGTTGAAATTGGCCATAACGCTCAAATTGGTTATTTTGCTCAAAATCAAGCGTCATTATTAGATGAAAACGGAACTATTTTTTCTACAATAGATGATATAGCTGTGGGTGATGTTCGTACGAAAATTAAAGACATTTTAGGCGCTTTTATGTTTCATGGCGATGATGTAACTAAAAAAGTAAAAGTGCTTTCTGGTGGTGAAAAAACGCGTTTGGCAATGATTAAATTACTATTAGAACCAGTTAATTTATTAATTCTTGATGAGCCATCTAATCATCTGGATATGAAAACAAAAGATATCATCAAAGATGCCTTGCGTGATTTTGATGGAACTTTGATTTTGGTTTCTCACGACCGTGATTTTCTCGACGGGTTGGCTACTAAAGTTTTCGAATTTGGCAACAAACGTGTCAAAGAGCATTTTGAAGATATTGCCGGTTTTCTAGCACACAAAAAGATGGAGAACTTGAGAGAGATTGAGAAGTAGTTTTTATTTCAAAATAAAGGAACTTTTATTATTCACGAATATCTATTTTCAATTTATAGATGCTAGAAACTAATTCCTCAGTATCATTATCTTCACAAACAAGGAATTCTATTTGGTCTTCCGATTTTTGATATAAAGTAATTCCTTCCAATTTTTTGGTTTTGGTAATTGTTTTAGTAAAATCTATTTTCATAGTATTGATGTCTATGCTACCAATGATGCTGCCTAGAACTTCGCCATCATCATAGGTTGAGGCGGTGTCTTCGGCTGATGCCAAGAAATATATTTTGTCATCAACCAAAATAGCATCAGTAAAACTAGTGCGAACACCTTTTATTTTTGGTAATTTAAAATCGGTTGAAACTATTGAATAATCATTGCTAAGGTTTTTTCCGTTAATCGTAAAAACAACATTTTTAGTTTTCTCTCCGTTACCACGATTGAATAAAAACCAACGTTCGCCATCGAAAATTGCGCCTTCTAGATTAAAATCTTCTGATTTTATTTTGCCGAAATGTTGCATTGCTAGATATAAATCCTCCAGATTAGTAGTGTTAACCACTTGCTTTGTTGTAGCATTAATTTGAATCATTTTGTTTCTGTTTTCAGTTGATCCAGAACCAAAAACATAAATTTGGTCTTGAAAACAAGTAATGGCTTCAAAGTCATTTTTGTCTTTTTTAGGCGTATTTTCTAATGGTTGTTCAACAAGTGGAATTCGTTTTAAATTTTTAGAGTTTATAGTGTATTCGTATAGAAAGCCACTGTTGTCGCCTATCACTAATAATGTATTGTCTTTGTAGATCAGTCCAGATGCCGAACCAATTCCGATGATTTGACACAGTAACTCAAGTGTAAATTTTTCCATAAAAGTATTTTGAAAACGAAAAGCCTAGCCCTGATGGCAGCGGCATCCTTTTTGTTCCGCTTTTTTGCGGTACAAAAAGATATAGCGAACAGCAGGAATATGCTTCAAATAATGATTAAATTTGAAGTTATAAATATAAATTATTTTTTATGAAATCTATTATTCCCGATGATTTTAAAGTGACGAAATCCATTCGCCTTTCAGAAATTCCAACTAATTTGTTTATTGACTCTAGTGATGCAGACAAAGAGGAGAAGTTAGACAAAGTGCAGCTTAAACTCAGTGCATTGCAAGATGTGATGTATGCTCACAATAAATACGGCGTGCTAATTTGTTTGCAAGGCATGGACACTTCTGGGAAAGATAGTTTGATTCGGGAAGTTTTTAAGGAGTTTAACCCTAGAGGAGTTGTGGTGCATAGTTTTAAAACGCCCAATTCGACAGAATTAGAGCATGATTATTTATGGCGGCATTATTTGGCTTTACCAGAAAAAGGGAAATTTGCGGTTTTTAATAGAACGCATTATGAAAATGTTTTGGTAACACGGGTGCATCCTGAATATATTTTGAATGAAAACTTACCTGGAATACTTTCGGTAGATGATATTAAACCAGAATTCTGGGAAAATCGTTTTGAACAAATTAATAATTTTGAAAACCATTTAACGCAAAATGGAACGATTGTTTTGAAGTTTTACTTTCACATGAGTAAAGAGGAGCAACGCAAACGCTTATTGCGACGATTAGAAGAAGTAGAACATCATTGGAAATTTTCGCCAGGCGATTTAAAAGAACGTGAACATTGGGAGGAGTATATGAAGTATTATGAAGAGGCAATAAATACGACTTCGAAGGAAAATGCTCCTTGGTATATTATTCCTGCTGACGATAAAGAAATGGCACGATATATTGTGGCTAAAATTATTTGGGAAGAAATGCAAAAACATACCGATATAAAAGAGCCTGAGTTAGACGAAAAAGCTAAAGCAAATTTTGACGAATATAAAAAGATGCTTCAAAAGCAATAAATTCAATGACAATTTCAATGACAATGTTAATAAGAAAAGAATAACGAAAAGAAAAAGAAAAAAAATGATTTTGACGAATTATTGAAATAGCTATAAATTTTCCATTGCTATTGACATTGAAATTGACATTGCCATTTCCATTTCCTTTGTCATTGAAATTGAAATTCCCGTCTATTTACGCTATCTTCGCCAACTGAAAAAAGCAAAGTGAATTTATCTCAATACACCAAAGAATTCTCCTATAATTTAAAGTTAGCCTATCCCGTAATTCTAGGAATGTTGGGGCATACCATGATAGGAATTGTCGATAATTTTATGGTGGGTAATTTAGGTTCTACCGAATTAGCGGCAGTATCGTTAGGCAATAGTTTTATTTTTATTGCTATGTCTATAGGAATTGGTTTCTCGACCGCCATTACACCACTAACAGCTGAAGCGGATGCTGAAAAAGACGATAAAAAAATACGTTCTACTTTTCATCACGGATTGTTGTTGTGTGTTGTTTTAGGTGTTTCTTTGTTTATTCTCACAGTGCTATCCAAACAAATCATGTACTTCATGCACCAACCCAAAGCAGTTGCTGATTTAGCAACTCCGTATATCGATTGGGTAGCTTTTTCATTAATTCCAGTAATTATTTTTCAAGGATACAAGCAGTTTGCCGATGGTTTATCTCAAACAAAATATTCGATGTATGCTATATTTATGGCAAATGTGGTTCATATTTTTTTTAATTATGTTTTGATTTATGGTATTTGGATTTTCCCAAAATTAGGAATTTTAGGTGCTGCTCTAGGTACGGTTATTTCAAGAATTATGATGGTGGTTTTTTTACATTTTCTATTGAGAAAAAATGCAAAATTTAAAAGATACTTTAAAAATTTTATTTTCAAAGAAATTCGAAAATCGATGCTTAAAAAAATCATCAATTTAGGATTGCCTTCGGCCATGCAAATGTTGTTTGAAGTAGCTTTGTTTACCGTGGCTATATGGCTATCAGGTTCGTTGGGTAAAAATAGTCAAGCAGCAAATCAAATAGCGCTCGTTTTAGCATCTACTACTTTTATGGTGGCAATGGGTTTGAGTGTTACGGCCATGATTCGAGTAAGTTATGTTAAAGGGTCACACGACTATAAAGGTCTTATTGTCATTGCTAGATCAATATTTTTATTGACAATTATTTTAGAAACAGTATTTGCATTATTTTTTATGATTTCGCACAATTTTTTACCGCATTTATTTTTAAACATGTCTGATGCTTCACAAGCTATAGACAATGGCGAGATTATAGCTATTGCCTCAAAATTACTGTTAATTGTTGCCATTTTTCAAATTTCTGACGGAATTCAAGTAGTGGTTTTAGGTGCTTTAAGAGGATTGCAAGATGTAAAAATTCCTATGTATATTACTTTTGTAGCCTATTGGGTAATTGGATTTCCTATCTCTTTTTATTTAGGAAAATATACAAATTTACAAGCTATAGGAATCTGGATTGGACTTTTGGCAGGGCTCTCGTCAGCGGCTTTATTTTTGTATATTCGCTTTGCGAGATTGACTAAAAAATTAGTTTTACAAAATCAAAATAAATAGAGTGTAACTAAAAGTGTTTTCTATCGTATAATAAGCATACCAATTTAAATATAAAAAAATGATAGTATTTATTATTCTAGGTTTTATTTTAATGATTCTGAGTTTTACCCTAAAAAGCAATGTAAGCAATCCGCTTTCAAAATTTTCAGGAACTCTTAAAATTGTCGGGTTTTTAATGATTGTTTTGAGCTTGTTTTCATCGATGTTCAAACAAATAAATGCGGGGAATGTAGGGGTAAAGTCACTATATGGTAGCGTACAACCTGACATTCTTGAAAGCGGATTGCATATTATAAACCCGCTTTTAGATATTACTAATTTTGATATTCAAACTCAAAATTATACCATGTCGGCTATACACGCAGAAGGTGCTCAAGAAGGTGATGATGCGATACGAGTACTGTCAAATGACGGATTGGAAGTCGTTATTGATTTGACCGTTTTATACCGAGTAACTCCAAATGATGCGCCTAAAATTTTTAAACAAATTGGAGAGGATTATACCGATAAAATTGTTCGTCCCGTAACAAGAACTCGTATTCGTGACAACGCTGTTTATTATGACGCTGTTGCTTTATATTCTACTAAAAGAGAGGAATTTCAACAACGAATTTTTAAAAGTATTGAAAATGATTTTAAAAGGAGAGGCTTAATTTTAGAGCAATTGTTAATCAGAAATATTAATCTTCCCGCATCGGTAAAAACAACTATCGAAAGTAAAATAAATGCGGAGCAAGATGCTCAAAAAATGACTTTTGTATTGCAAAAAGAAAAGCAAGAAGCCGAAAGGAAGCGAGTGGAAGCACAAGGAATTGCTGATTACCAAAGAATTATTTCAACAGGATTAACTGATAAACAATTGCAATACGAACAAATAAAAGCACAGAAAGAAATTGCCACTTCTCCTAATACTAAAATTATTTTTATGGGAAAAGGAAGTGCACCAGTTATTCTTTCTGATAAATAAAAAAAAAGACTTTTAGAGAATAGAAAAAAGAATAAAGACTTGCAGTAAGTTGAGTTTTTTCACCTTTATTCTATGCTCTATTTTCTAACATCTAAATTTTTAAAAATGGAATTACCAAAATTTTTACTAGGCGACAACACTGATTTTCCCGAAGATATTTTTATCATTCACCTAGATTATCCAAGATTTATCATCAATCTAAAAGATGATGAAGTCGAGTTTATGGAAGAAGCCGAAGATCTCGATGAAGCCGAATTGAATGCTGAAATGGAAGGACTTATTGTTCTTGCCAATGAATTTTATGACCGAGAAGTGCAACGGTATGAAGAGTAAATTACTTTTTGAAATGTTTTATTAATAATAGTTGAGCAGCTGCAAAAGGTGAAATTTTATCAGATGTAACTGCTTTTTTAGTTGAATCCAATAGTTTTTGAATTTCTGGATCATTATAAAAATTCAATTTTAACTGCTCATTAATGGTTTCCATCATCCAAAATAAGTTTTGCTCTTTACGTTTTTCAAAGAAATAGTTGTTTTCTTTGGTTGCTTCTAAGAATTTTAAAATTGTCTTCCAGACTTCTTCAATTCCTTCTTTTGTAATAGCACTACAGGTAGAAGTAGTTGGCGTCCAACCCGATTTTTTTGCAGGAAAAAGATGCAATGCTCTGTTGAATGCTGTTTTGGCTAAGTTCGCTTTTTTGATATTATCGCCATCTGCTTTATTGATGACAATGGCATCTGCCATTTCCATTATACCACGTTTAATACCTTGCAATTCATCACCAGCACCAGAAATTTTCAAAAGCAAAAAGAAATCTACCATACTATGAACCGCCGTTTCGCTTTGGCCCACACCAACGGTTTCTATAATAATAGTGTCAAATCCAGCAGCTTCGCAAAGTGTAATGGTTTCACGTGTTTTTCGGGCAACTCCACCAAGAGTCTCTCCAGAAGCAGAAGGTCGAATATAGGCGTTTTTATCTTTTACCAATTCCTCCATTCGGGTTTTATCCCCCAAAATACTTCCGTGACTAATCGTACTACTTGGATCTACAGCAAGAACGGCTACTTTTTTACCTAAACTGGTTAAATATTTTCCAAAAGCTTCTATAAAAGTACTTTTTCCTACACCAGGAACACCCGTAATTCCAATTCGAACGGACTTATTAGCATGAGGCAAACAGGCATTTATAACTTCATTCGCTTTCTCTACATGAGTAGCATTTGTACTTTCTATCAAAGTAATCGCCCGACTTAAAGCGGTAACAGTTCCATTCAATATGCCATCAACCAACTCTTTTGAAGTAGGTTGAACTTTTCTAAAGTGCTGAATCTCATTCACAACACTAGAACTAATACTTTCAGGTGGTGGAATTCCAGCTTTTTCTAGAAGTGCACTTGTATGTACTTTTTTATTTGCCAAAAGTTAGTTTTTAAAAAGTAAAAGTAATGAAAACAAAAACAGTATTATTTAAATCTTAATAGAATATTGTTATAAAATTTTGTTCTTGACCAAACATTTTAAAGAGTATTTTTGTCATTCGATTTTAAACCATGGAAAACATCCTCCTTATCTTTTTCTGCTTGCTCCTTGGAATTATCTTGCAAAGAGCAAAAGATTTCCCTGTTAATAGTTATAAAACTCTTAATCAATTTATTATCTACGTGGCATTGCCCGCATTGGTGCTGTTTTATATACCTAAAATTGAAATTAATTCGACCTTATTATTTCCTCTTGGTATTGCTTGGATAGGTTTTATACTCTCCTTTGTTTTCTTTTATTTCATCGGAAAAAGATTGGGTTGGTCTAATAAACTCATTGGTTGTTTAATTATTACCTCTGGACTTGGAAATACCTCTTTCGTTGGTTTTCCTATCATTCAGGCGTTATATGGCGATGAAGGTCTGAAAACAGCTATTATTATTGATCAGCCTGGAACTTTTGTGGTTTTGACTACTTTCGGAATTATAACAGCGACTTTTTTTTCGAGAGGGAAACCAAGTTTTAGATTAATTATTTCAAAAATGTTACTTTTTCCACCTTTTATTGCAACAATTTTTGCTTGTATATTAAATTTGTTAAAAGTTGACTTTCCAATAGAATTGCAATCTGTTTTTCAAAAGTTAGGAAGCACGATTACACCAATTGCTTTGGTTGCTGTAGGCTTGCAATTGACGATTGATAGAAGGAGTAAGCATTGGGGATTTTTAGCATTGGGATTATTTTTTAAGTTAATGATTACACCTGCTTTTTTTTATCTTTTCTATAAAATTATTCTTCATGGTAAAGGTTTAGTAATCGATGTTTCAATTATGGAATCAGCCATGGCTCCCATGATTACAGGAACTATTTTAGCTGCAAATTACGGGTTAAAACCAAAATTAAGTACAATGATGATTGGTATTGGAATTCCAATGTCTTTTATTACGTTGGCATTTTGGTATTGGATTTTGACTACTTTTTAGTATTTTTTACCATTTGGGATACTCTCTAAAAAACACTAATTTTACGACTTTAAAGCAACAGAAATGAATATTGAAATATCACCTGAAATAAACAATAAACTCGTTCAAATTGTAGGAAGTTCTTATGTCTTTTCCGATCAGGAAACTCGAAATCACTATGGTCATGATGAAACGGAAGATTATGTTTTTCCGCCTCATGTGGTGGTAAAACCTTCGAATGCTTTCGAGATTTCTGAAATTCTGAAATTGGCCAACGAATATAAAATTCCAGTGACGCCAATTGGAGGCCGAACAGGTTTGAGTGGTGGCGCTTTGAGTATTCATAGAGGTATAGGATTATCTACAGAACGACTGAATAAAATTCTAGAAATAGACGAACGCAATCTTCAGGTAACCACAGAACCAGCAGTAATCACTCAAGTTTTGAGAGAGGCAGTTGCCGAAAAAAATCTTTTTTATCCACCTGATCCAAGCAGTCAAGGAAGTTGTTGGATTGGAGGGAATGTGGCAGAGAATGCTGGAGGTGCAAGAGCCGTAAAATATGGTGTTACGAAGGATTATGTCTTGAATTTAGAAGTCGTGCTTCCAAACGGAGAAATCATTTGGACAGGAGCCAATACTTTAAAAAATTCGACGGGATACAATCTTACGCAGTTGATGGTGGGAAGCGAAGGAACACTTGGAATTATTACAAAAATTGTAATGAAATTATTGCCTAAAAATTCGAATAATGTACTCATGTTAGTTCCTTTTTATAAAGCAAATGAAGCTTGCGAAGCCGTTTCGGCAATTTTTAGAGCAGGAATTATTCCAAGTGCTTTAGAGTTTATGGAGCGTGATGCTATTGATTGGACTTTGCAATTTGTAGAAGGATTAAATGTGCAAGTTCCTGATGCAATTCAAGCGCATTTATTAATAGAAGTTGATGGCAATTATCCTGATATTTTATTTCAGGAAGCTGAAAAAATAATGAATGTTGTAGAGCAATTTCAAATTGATGAAGTGCTTTTTGCAGATACTGAAGATCAAAAAAATGCACTTTGGAAAATGCGTCGTAGTGTTGCCGAAGCTGTAAAAGCAAATTCGATTTACAAAGAAGAAGATACGGTTGTACCAAGGTACGAATTGCCAAAATTACTAACAGGAATTAAACAAATCGGAAATAAATACGGATTTAAATCCGTTTGTTATGGTCATGCTGGTGATGGAAACCTTCATGTAAATATTATTAAAGGTGACATGTCGGATGAAAATTGGAATACCGAAGTAACTAAAGGAATTCGTGAAATTTTTGAATTAACAGTTTCCTTAAAAGGAACTTTATCAGGGGAACACGGTATTGGTTTTGTTCAGAAAAATTATATGGATATTGCATTTAGTAAAGTGCAATTGCAATTGATGAAAGGAATAAAATCTATTTTTGATCCTAATGGTATTTTAAATCCAGGTAAAATTTTTCCAGATAGTTTGTAAAAAAGTGTTTAAACCTAACTTTGTGGGTTTTATAAAATAAAGACTTTTAGTTAAATAAATAAAAAAAACCATTAAGAGAATTAAGATTTGTTAAGTTAAAATGGCTTAATGAATCTTAATTCTCTTAATGGTTTAAAGTTTTAAATTTAAAAACCAAAAATTCGTGTCAAATTCATAAAAAAGCACCGAATAGGAACTTCTTTTTAATCTCTTTTAGGTGTATTTTTTTTATCTCTTTTTTCAGCTTTTTTCTCTTTTGCCGTTTTTAGAGGTTCTTTTTTTACGGTTTTCTTTGCGTCTTGACTTTTAGCCATGATATTTGTTTTAAAGTTAGTTTTTAGAATCTATTGAAGTAAAGATAATTATTATTTTTTTGGTTCTTTTAAAATCCTAATTCTTTTTTTGTGTTTTTACTGAAAAGTGTTTTAAAAATTTCCCTTTGCGATGAATCATCAAAGTTAAAGAACTTCCATTCCTTGCTTGTCGTTTCATCAGCAATTGCAACCAATTTTGAGATTCGTTTTACATTAATGCTATTGCGTTTAGGTTCAAAAAAAACTTCTTTGGTAGAATTATTCTCTTTCAGCCAATTGACTTTTTTTACAGCGGTATCATTGTCGAGTTTGTTTTCAAAAAAATAACGAATTGGATTTCTATAAGTAATGACGCAAAATGTTTTGCCATCAATTTTTTTTATTTCTGAATACTGAAAAACAGGCGTTACTAATTCTAATCGCATTCTAAATTCATCATTCTGATAATCAGAATCGAGTTTGTTGAGCATGGCATTTTTACCGCTAAGAGTTTCAACAATTTTCGGATAGGTTAGGTTTACGATGGTATCAAAATCCATAGTGTAATTTGCATCGTAAATTTTCTTGGTCGCTACTCTTAGTTTTTCTATAGTTTGAGAAAAAGAGGTAAAACTACAAAGTAGCAATAGCAAAATTATTTTTGTTTTCATGATTTTTGATTTATTCAAATATAAAAAAATCCTCAACTACTTTCGCAATTGAGGATTGTTATTTTAGAGTGCTCCTTTGTCTAAATGACAAAAAAAGAATTAGTCATTCACAATGATCCATTCGCCAGAATGCAACATGCTTTCTGCTTTTTTGTATTTTAGGGTATCGGTTTTACCACTCATAACATGTTTAATTGTTACCGTATCGTTTCTGTTGATTTTTGGCATTTCTCTAACGATAGTTTCCGTAACCTGACGTTGTTGGGTTTGCCCAGCTTCTCGATTCTGCTCGGACAAGGTGTCGCTATTTGGCACTTCGTCTTTACTGGTTTTATAATTTTCTTTTACCTTAACTTGTTTTGCTTCTTGAATAGCCGGTGCATTTTGTGCTGGTAAATCGCCTTTAAATAAAAAGGAAATTACTTCTTTATTCACCCCATTTAGCATAGAACTGAATAATTTGAATGCTTCAAATTTATAAATAAGCAACGGGTCTTTTTGTTCATGGACCGCTAATTGAACCGATTGTTTCAATTCGTCCATTTTACGCAAGTGTTTTTTCCAAGCTTCATCAACAATGGCTAAGGTGATGTTTTTTTCGAAATCGGCAATCAATTGTTTTCCGTTGGTTTCATAAGCCTTTTTCAAGTCAGTTACTACATTCAACGATTTGATTCCGTCAGTAAAAGGAACTACAATACGTTCGAACTGATTGGTTTTGTCTTCGTAAACATTTTTTATAATTGGAAAAGCTTCTCTTGCACTTCGCTCTGTTTTTTCAGTGTAAAATTCTAAAGCTACTTTGTACACTTTACCAGTCAATTCCATGTCAGATAGTTTTTCAAATTCACTTTCTGAAACTGGTGATGTGATAGAAAAATAGCGAATCAATTCAAATTCAAAATTTTTGAAATCTTTTGCTTGTTTGTTTGCCTCAACAATCACTTCGCAAGTGTCATACATCATGTTGGCAATGTCTACTTTTAAACGTTCTCCGTGCAAAGCATGACGACGGCGTTTATAAACCACTTCACGTTGTGCATTCATAACATCATCATATTCTAACAAACGTTTACGTGTTCCGAAGTTATTCTCTTCTACTTTTTTCTGAGCACGCTCTATCGATTTGGTCATCATGGAATGTTGAATCACTTCGCCTTCTTTCAATCCCATTCTATCCATTACTTTAGCGACTCTTTCTGATCCAAAAAGACGCATCAAGTTGTCTTCTAGTGAAACATAAAATTGTGAACTTCCTACATCGCCTTGACGACCAGCACGACCACGCAACTGTCTGTCTACACGACGAGAATCGTGACGCTCAGTACCTACTATGGCCAGTCCGCCTGCTGCTTTTACTTCTGGAGATAATTTAATATCCGTTCCACGACCCGCCATATTGGTGGCAATGGTTACTACTCCAGCTTTTCCAGCTTCTTCTACAATTTGTGCTTCTTGTTTGTGCATTTTCGCATTCAATACGTTGTGAGGAACACCACGCATTTTTAACATTCGGCTTAGTAATTCAGAGATTTCTACCGAAGTTGTTCCAATTAAAACAGGACGACCTGCATTGGATAATTCGCTTACATCTTCAATAACTGCATTGAATTTTTCACGAGTCGTTTTATAAATGAAATCTTCTTTATCGGCTCTTGCCATCGGACGGTTGGTAGGGATTTCCACCACGTCTAATTTGTATATTTCCCAAAGTTCACCAGCTTCTGTTACCGCAGTTCCAGTCATACCCGCTAGTTTGCTGTACATTCTGAAATAATTCTGTAAAGTTACGGTTGCAAAAGTTTGTGTTGCAGCTTCAATTTTTACGTTTTCTTTGGCTTCAATGGCTTGATGTAATCCATCAGAATAACGACGACCATCCATGATACGACCCGTTTGTTCATCGACAATTAAAATTTTATTGTCCATAATTACATACTCGACATCTTTTTCAAAAAGGGTGTAGGCTTTAAGCAATTGCGTCAAAGTATGAATACGTTCGCTTTTGATAGAGAAATCTTGAAACAATTTTTCTTTTTCTTCGGCTTCTTCATCTTTGCTTAACGCTAATTTTTCTATTCTGGCAATTTCAGTTCCAATGTCTGGCAAAATAAAGAAATTTCCACCGGTATCGTTTGAAAGGAATTTAATTCCGTTATCAGACAATTCAACTTGATTATTTTTCTCTTCAATCACAAAATACAAGGCTTCGTCAACAAGGTGCATGTCGCGATTGTTGTCTTGCATGTATTGATTTTCTGTTTTTTGAAGCAACTGTTTGATACCTTCTTCACTCAAAAATTTAATTAAAGCTTTATTTTTAGGTAAGGCTCTGTAGGCTCTCAATAAATTAAAACCACCATCTTTAGTATTTCCTTCTTTAACCAATCGTTTGGCTTCAGTCAAAAATCCGTTGGCTAATTGTCTTTGAAGACTTACTAGATTTTCGATTTTTGGTTTCAATTCGTTAAATTCGTGTCGATCTCCTTGAGGAACAGGGCCAGAAATAATTAATGGTGTTCTCGCATCATCAATCAAAACCGAATCGACTTCATCAACAATAGCAAAATTGTGCTTTCTCTGCACCAAATCTTCTGGTGAGTGCGCCATATTATCTCTTAAATAATCAAAGCCAAATTCGTTATTGGTACCGTAAGTAATATCAGCTTCGTAGGCTTTACGTCTGTCATCTGAATTGGGTTGGTGATTGTCAATACAGTCAACCGTCATTCCATGAAATTCAAATAATGGTGCTTTCCAAGTACTATCACGTTTAGCCAAATAGTCGTTTACGGTTACTAAATGTACTCCGTTTCCGGTTAGAGCGTTTAGATATAATGGTAATGTAGCCACTAACGTTTTTCCTTCACCAGTTTGCATTTCAGCTACTTTTCCTTCGTGCAGTACCATACCGCCAATTAATTGAACGTCATAATGCACCATGTCCCACGTAATTTGTTTCCCGGCAGCATTCCATGAATTTGCCCAAACTGCGGTGTCACCAACGATATTGATGTAGGATTTTGTAGCAGAAAGTTCTCTATCCTTTGGGGTTGCTGTAACTACGAGTTGAGCGTTTTCTTTGAATCGTTTTGCGGTTTCTTTAATGACAGCAAAAGCCTCAGGAAGAATTTCGCTTAATGTTTTTTCAGAAATATCGTAGGCTTCTTTTTCGAGCACATCAATAGCGGCGTAAATATCTTCTCTTTTGTCGATATCTTCAACCAGTTCAACTTCGTTTTTTAAAGCATCAATTTTAGCATCTTTTTCAGCTCGAGCTAACTTAATTTTTTCTTTAAACTGAATCGTTTTTGCTCTTAATTCATCGTTAGATAAATTTCCTAAGATACTTTCAAGTGCTTTAATTTTATTGACATTTCCTTGTAAAGCTTTTACATCTTTTTGAGATTTATCTCCTACAAAAACTTTTATGATACTATTTATGAAACTCATGATGGTTGTATAATTTCTTAATTGATAAGGTGTGCAAATTTAAACAAAAAAAAAGCCTCAACTGAGACTTTTATTGGTTTTAATATTTTTTTAATATTCATCCTCATTCCAAAGGTAGTCTTCGTCTGTTGGATAATCCGGCCAAATTTCTTCCATCGATTCATATATCTCGCCTTCGTCTTCTATAGATTGAAGATTTTCCACTACTTCTAGTGGTGCTCCAGCTCTAATTGCGTAGTCAATAAGCTCATCTTTGTTAGCCGGCCAAGGCGCATCGCTCAAATAGGATGCTAATTCTAATGTCCAATACATCTTATTTTGATTTTAATTTATGCAAAAATAATTTTTTTACTCAAAAAGTCAAGTAAAATTTGATTTATTTTAATAATAAAGTTAAGAACGTGTTTTTATTAAGGATTTGGAGTTTTTAATTTAAGATTTTTGTAATACAAAAACTATAAAAATTCCTATTTCCTCGGAATCCATTTTACTTCATCTGCTTTCAAATCATGAGACAACTTTCGTGCCAGTACAAAAAGATAGTCAGAAAGACGGTTAAGATACTTAATTGCGTTTCCTGCAACGGGTTCGTTGTGGTCTAAATGCACCGCTAAACGCTCTGCACGACGGCAAACACAACGAGCAATATGACAATATGACACAGTTGTATGTCCGCCAGGTAAGACAAAATGAGTCATTGGCGGAAGTGCTTCTTCCATAACATCGATTTCGTTTTCTAAAAGTTCGATATCGGTTTCTACAATTCCAAGATTTTTAAGACGCAATTCTCCGTTTTTTAAAACTTCTTTTTCAGGTGGAGTTGCCAGAATTGCACCTACGGTAAAAAGGCGATCCTGAATTTCTATAAGAATATCTTTATAATGAGCATTCATCTCCTGATCCCGAATTAACCCTATATGCGAATTTAATTCATCTATAGTTCCATAACTCTCTATTCTAATATGATCTTTAGGAACTCTTGTTCCTCCAAAAAGAGCTGTGGTGCCGGTATCTCCTGTTTTTGTATATACTTTCATTCTATTAATTTTTGATTTTAGATTTTTGATTTAGGAATTATTTAGAATAATCTGAAATCAAAATCATTTTGTGGTGTCGCTTTCAATCAATCCGTCACGTAAACGAATGATTCTATTGGCATAAGCAGCAATTTCTTCCTCGTGTGTAACTAAAATTACAGTATTTCCTAATTTATGAATATCGCCAAATAATTTCATGATTTCATTTGATGTTTTGCTGTCTAAATTTCCAGTTGGTTCATCGGCTAAAATAATTGAAGGTCGGTTTACCAGAGCTCTGGCAATGGCTACACGTTGGCGTTGTCCTCCAGAAAGTTGGTTGGGTTGGTGATCCATTCTATCAGCTAAATTGACTTGTTCAAGAACTTCTTTTGCGCGAACAATTCTTTCTGATTTAGAGTAGCCAGCATAAATCATTGGAAGTGCCACATTATTTAATGCAGTTGTTCTAGGCATTAAATTAAAAGTTTGAAAAACGAAACCTATTTCTTTATTCCGAATTTCTGCCAATTCATCATCATGCATTTGGCTTACATCTTTATTATTTAGAATATAGCTTCCTGAAGTAGCTGTATCTAAGCATCCCAAAATATTCATCAAAGTCGATTTTCCTGAACCTGAAGGCCCCATTAATGCGACATATTCTCCTTTGTTTATTTCTAAATCAATTCCTTTAAGTACATATACGATTTCGTTTCCAAGAACAAAATCTCGTTTTATGTTAGTTATTTTTATTAAAGGTTGACTTATCATCTCGTTAGATTTTAAAATGTAAATATAAGTATCGTTTTTAAATATAACGTTACAAATTTTGGTATAAAGTTCAACTAGTTTATATAGAAATTGGCAAGTTTACTAAGAAGAAAGGAGTTGATTTTAATAAATATTAAACTCGAATCACAAAATGTTCTTTTTCTTGTTCGATTCTAAAAAATACAATTCCCCATTGAAAAGTATCAATACTAACAGTAACTTTCGGGCATGCTTTTATGATTTCCCAAGCTTCTTCCATAGCTGTAGACCAATGAATATCATCAAAAATCCAAATACTTTCATTTGTAATGGTTGGTAACAAAAGTTCAAAATATTCTAATGTGGCTTTTTTGGAATGATTGCCATCGAAGTAGATTAGTTTCGGGTTTAGAGTTTCGGGTTTCAGGTTTTCGAGATAGCTTGAAAATTCTGCATTTACACAATCAATAGTATTGAAGTTGAATTTTTTCAATTGCAATTGACATTGATTCATTGTATTTGGGCAACCTTCTAACGTCTTAATTTTTGCTTTTGTCCCGAAGTTTCGGGATCCCAAGGCTAGGGCAGAGGTTGCTAATCCTAGTGAAGTGCCTATTTCTAAAATAAAATTTGGCTTAAAATACCTGACAATTCTAAACAATAATTGAGCTCTTTTTTCTGAAATTCCTGCTGTTTTTGCAATTTTAGAGATTTGTCTTTTGTTGCTTTTGAAAATTTTTGAACCAGCACCAAAATCAGTTACTTCAATATAATTTTTATTTTCTAAAAGCGATTTTCTGTAGTTTTTTAGAATTGAGTATTCAGAATACTTTTTTTTATCATAAAAACATTTGGTAACCAAATCAAAAACAAATGGCGAATGTACTCCATGTTCGTTTTTTGAGTTCCAAATGAATTTAAGATATGATTTTATGAGTTGCAACATTTATTTTTTGTTACACAGAGATTCGCTTAGTTTATGTAGAGATTCAAGGAGTTTTTTTTTCTATGAGTCTCTTTTTTCTCTGTGAGTCTCTGTGAAATAATTTATCCTTCAATCTTAGCAGAAAGTTCAAACCACCGCGCTTCTTTATCTTCTATTTTATTGATGATATTTTGTAATTCTTTAGCCTTGGTTGTAATTTCAGTATCGGCCACTTTCCCTTCCGAAAATAACTTTTCAATTTCCCTTTTTTGATGTTCCAAATCTTTGATTTCACGTTCAATTTTTTGAAATTCTTTTTGCTCGTTAAAGGTTAAATTTCCTGTCGGATTGTTTTGTTTCCAGTCTTTTTTTTCCGCTTTGTTTTCTTCTTTTTGAGCAACATCTGCACTGTCCTCATAAGCTCTAAAATCAGAATAATTTCCAGGAAAATCTTCAATTATGCCTTCGCCTCTAAAAACAAATAGGTGGTCTACAATTTTATCCATAAAATAGCGGTCGTGCGACACCACAAGCAAACAACCTGGATAATCTAAAAGAAAACTTTCTAGGACATTCAATGTTACAATATCTAAATCATTCGTGGGCTCATCAAGAATCAAGAAGTTAGGATTTTGAATCAAAACAGTACATAAATATAAGCGTTTTAATTCTCCTCCAGATAATTTTTCTACAAAATCATGTTGCTTTTTTCTGTCAAATAAAAAACGTTCTAATAATTGCCCTGCCGAAATTAATTTCCCTTTTGCAAGCGGAATAAATTCGCCGTATTCTTTGATAATATCTATTACTTTTTGACCCGGTTTTGGGTTGATACCACTTTGTGTGTAATAGCCAATTTTTATGGTATCACCAGTAATTACTTTTCCACTATCTACAGGAATTGTTCCAGTAATTAAATTCAAAAAAGTAGATTTTCCAGTTCCGTTTTTACCAATAATTCCAATACGTTCACCACGCTGAAAATCGAAACTAAAATTATCTAAAATGACTCGGTCTTTAAATTTCTTTGAAATTTTATGCAATTCGATGATTTTCGAACCCATTCGTTCCATATTAATTTCGAGCTCTACAGCATTCTCTTTTCTTCGACTTTGTGCTTTTTCCTTAATTAGATAAAAATCATCTTGGCGCGATTTCGATTTGGTTGTTCTTGCTTTGGGTTGACGACGCATCCACTCCAGTTCTTTTACAAACAAATTTTGCGCTTTATCTACACTCGAATTTTCGGAGGCAATTCGTTCTTCTTTTTTCTCTAAATAATAGGAATAATTACCTTTGTATTGATATAATTTTCCGTTGTCAAGTTCAATAATTTCGTTGCAAACTCGTTCTAAAAAGAAACGGTCGTGTGTTACCATAAACAACGTAATATTTTCTTTGGCGAAATAACTCTCAAGCCATTCTATCATCTCTAAATCTAAGTGATTGGTAGGCTCATCTAGAATCAATAAGTCAGGACGATTTATTAAAATGATAGCTAATGACAATCTTTTTTTCTGACCACCAGAAAGATTTTTTACTTTCAACTTAAAGTCTTCCAACTTTAATTTGAACAAAATTTGTTTGAATTGCGTTTCAAAATCCCAAGCATTATGTTGATCCATTTTGTCAAATGCTTTTTGGTAATCCTCTTCATTTTCAGGATTTTCTAACGCTTTTTCATATTCTTCGATTACTTTTAAAACTACATTATCCGAAGCAAAAATACTTTCTTCAATAGTCAATTCGTCCTGTAAATTGGCATCTTGTGACAAAAAAGCCATGTTAATGCCTTTTCTCAAAACCACATTGCCAGTATCAGGTTCGTCTTCACCATTAATAATTTTCATGATGCAGGTTTTTCCTGAACCATTTTTGGCTATGAAAGCAATTTTTTGGTCTTTATTTATACCAAAAGAGATGTTTTCAAAAAGTGTTCTCTCTCCAAATGATTTAGAGATATTTTCTACTGATAAGTAATTCACAAGTGTAATTTTTTGCAAAAGTAAGTCATTGTGAGGCAAGAAGCAATGTTTTAATTTTTCAATTTTTGAAATTATTTTGTACATTTGAACTTTACAATTCTTTCAAATATGAAAAATTCAAAGAAACCTTCAATTGATGAATCAACAGATTCCTTTAATGAGCCTGAAGCAGATTATAAAACAACTTTTACAGAAAAACTAGTTGCTACAAATACCGATGAACAAGAAATTTTGTTGAAGAAATTGTTGGCAATAGGTTTGGAACAAAGTAAAATGGGTTTGGGAATTTCTAACGAAGAAATGAAAAGGAGAACCAAATTAAAATATCCTTTTCTTAAATGATTTATAAAGTTGAATGGAAACCAATTGCAACTTATACTTATTTTGACGAAATAGATTTCATTTTATCGAAATGGAATGAAGTTGAAGTTCAGAAATTTGAAGATTTAGTTTACTGTTTTCTAGCAACATTATCCAAAACTCCTAAAATCGGAATTTACAAACCTAAATACAATTGTCACTCATTAGTAGTTTCAAAACAGACCACTTTGTATTATAAAATAATTGAAGATAAATTTCAAATCGACTTAATTTTATTTTGGAATAATCAAAAAAATCCTGCCGACTTAATTAAGTTGATTTAAATTATTTACAAAATGCAACTATCCATAATCATCCTCAATTACAATGTTCGCTATTTCTTAGAGCTGTGTGTTTTAAGCGTTCAAAACGCTATTCAAGACATTGATGCTGAAATAATTGTGGTCGATAATAATTCATCAGATGACAGTTGTGAAATGATGAAACAACGTTTTCCAGATGTTAATCTTATTGAAAATAAACAAAATTTAGGCTTTCCTAAAGGCAATAATATAGGAGTGGCGCAAGCAAAAGGCGAATATATTTGTATTCTAAATCCAGATACTGTAGTTGCCGAAGATTCTTTTGAAAAGTTACTTTCTTTTATTAAAAGTGCTCAAAATGTTGGTATTGTTGGTTGTAAACTAATCGACGGAGCAGGAAATTTTCTTCCAGAAAGTAAGCGGGGAGTTCCTACGCCTTTTGTTGCTTTTACTAAAATATTAGGTTTATATAAATTGTTTCCAAAATCAAGGAAACTTGGGAAATACTATGCTAATCACTTAAGCGAAAACGAAACGGGTAAGGTCGATATTCTCGTAGGGGCTTTTATGCTAATGAAAAAAGAGTTTTACCTTGAAGTAGGTGGTTTTGACGAAAATTGTTTCATGTATTCTGATGATATCGATTTGTCGTATATGGTTCTACAAAAAGGAAGAAACAATTATTATTTCCATGAAACGTCTGTAATTCATTATAAAGGAGAAAGCACAGTGCGAGACGAAGTTTACATGAAACGCTTTCAGCAAGCAATGGAATTTTTTTATAAAAAACATTTTAAAGTATCACTCTTTTTTAATTTTTTCATGAAAATTGGCGCGTTCTTTTTTACCTTATTCAAAAAGAGTCAAGCAGTAACTATTTCAAGGCAACCAGATAAATATTTGTTATTTTCAGAAGATGAAGAATTAAAAAAAACAGTTGAAAACTTGTTAGGAAATAAAGTGAACCTACTTGATTCTACAACAAAAAATACTATAAATTCGCTTACAATCGATTTGAAAAAAAACACAGAAATTATTTTTGATAATAATTCATTGACATTTAAGTCGATTATTGCAAGCATGGAAGAGTTTAGAAATCCTAAATGTACTTTCAAGATTTTGCCAAAGTTTTCCAATTTTATCATCGGAAGCAATAATAGTAATGATAGAGGAAAAATAATTAAGATTGTAAAGCAAGAATTTTACAATGATTAGTGAAAGAAAAAAGTTAATTTCGCAAACTAAAATATAAAACACACCTTTTAGGTTGGCAATATGGCAAGATTTGAATTAAAACTTCCAAAAATGGGAGAAAGTGTAGCGGAAGCAACCATCACAAACTGGTTGAAAGAAGTTGGCGATACAATCCAAATGGACGAAGCAGTGTTGGAAATTGCTACCGATAAAGTGGATAGCGAAGTTCCATCTGAAGTTTCAGGAGTTTTAGTTGAAAAACTTTTTCAAAAAGACGATTTGGTTCAAGTTGGTCAAACAGTTGCGATAATAGAAACGGAACAAGTAGTAACTGGTGAATTTGTAAAAGAAACTATTTCTCAAGTTTCAGAACCAGTTGCCGTTACAGAAGTTCTCAAAACTGTAGAAGCCGCTAAAGATTATGTGGCGGCATCCAACGCTCCTTCAAAACAAGATTTTTCTCATTCAGAAAAATTCTTTTCTCCATTAGTTAGAAATATTGCAAGAGAAGAAGGGATTTCTATATCTGAATTAGAACGAATTTCAGGTTCAGGGAGTGATGGTAGAGTTACAAAAAACGATATTTTAGATTATATTATCAATAGAACAAATGCAACTAAAACAGTTGTTCAAATACCAATTGCTCCTGTAGATGTTCATCAAGAGGTGCAAAGAGCTGAGGTGCAGCAACAAGTCGAAGCTCATTCAAATACTCAATCTGTAGCAACTCCTATAGCTAAACCGGTTCAAGAACCTATAAAACAAACTGCTCAAAAAGCCGCGCCAGTTTCTGTAAATGGTCAAGACGAAATTATTGAAATGGATAGAATGCGCAAACTGATTTCGGGTTATATGATTCAGTCCATTCAAACTTCAGCACATGTGCAATCATTTATAGAGGTCGATGTTACCTCTATTTGGGATTGGAGAGAGAAAAATAAAAATGCATTCGAGAAAAGAGAAGGCGAAAAACTTACTTTTACACCAATATTCATAGAGATTGTTGCCAAAGCATTGAAAGATTTTCCAATGATGAATATTTCTGTAGAGGGCGATTATATCATAAAAAAGAAAAACATTAACCTTGGAATGGCAGCTGCCTTGCCTAACGGAAATTTAATTGTTCCCGTTATCAAAAATGCCGATCAGCTGAATTTGCTTGGAATGGCAAAAGCGGTAAATGATTTGGCTTTTCGAGCAAAAAACAATCAGTTAAAACCAGATGATATTCAAGGCGGAACTTATACCGTTACTAATGTTGGGACTTTCGGGAGTGTATTCGGAACTCCAATCATCAATCAACCCCAAGTAGGAATTTTAGCTTTAGGAGCCATTCGTAAAGTGCCAGCTGTTATCGAAACTGCGGAAGGGGATTTTATAGGAATTCGCAAAAAAATGTTTCTCTCACACAGTTACGACCATAGGGTTGTTGATGGTGCTTTGGGAGGAAGTTTTATTAAACGTATAGCGGAATATTTGGAAGCTTTTGACGAAAATAGAACAATATAAACTCTAACTATATCATTATTAAACCCGACAAATTTTTAAAGTTTGTTGGGTTTTTAATTTTAAGAAAAACTTTATAAAATCGATAAACGGTAGCTTCAAAACTTTATATTTGTAATCCTAAAAATTTAAAATGGAACTCAAATTAAAGAAACCCATCTGCTTTTTCGACCTTGAAACTACTGGAATTGAAGTGGCAAAAGATCGAATAGTAGAAATCTCTATATTCAAAGTATTTCCAAACGGAAATAAAGAAAGTAAAACATGGCTCGTTAATCCAGAAATGATTATTCCTCCTCAGGTGATTGCTGTTCACGGTATTACAAACGAAAAAGTAGCGAATGAACCAACATTTAAGGAATTAGCTTCACAAATTTACAACATGATTAAGGATAGTGATTTGGCTGGATTTAATTCCGATCGATTTGATATTCCTTTATTAGCAGAAGAATTACTTCGTGCGGGGGTCGATTTTGATATGAAAAATAGGGTTTCTGTTGATGTGCAAACTATTTTTCATAAAATGGAAGAGCGAACTTTGAGTGCAGCATTGAAATTTTATTGTGGAAAAAGCCTAGAGAATGCTCATTCTGCCGAAGCCGATACGATGGCAACTTATGAAATCCTAAAAGCGCAATTAGAGCGATATCCTGAATTAGAAAATGACACGAAGTTTTTATCAGAATTTACAACCCGTAAACGATCAGTAGATTTTGCTGGCTTTATTGGATATGACAAAGATGGTGTTGAGGTTTTTACTTTCGGAAAACACAAAGGAGCAAAAGTAGAAAAAGTATTAGAAGATGAACCCGGTTATTTTGGGTGGATTCAAAATGCCGATTTTCCTTTGTATACCAAGAAAGTTTTAACGGCTATTAAATTAAGAAAAATGAATACAAAATAGGTTAGAAGATTGAAGTAGGAAGCTTGAAGAAATTTATTCTAACTTCCATCTCCTAACTTCCAATTATCAACTATAAAATCATGAAAATAATTTGTATTGGTAGAAATTATACCCAACATATAGAAGAGTTACAAAACGAACGCCCGGAAGAACCTATAGTTTTTCTAAAACCAGATTCAGCAGTATTATTAAAGCAACATCCATTTGTGATTCCTGAATTTTCTAACGATATTCATCACGAAATTGAACTTATTGTAAGAATTAATAAAGTAGGTAAATACATAGAACAAAAATTTGCTCACAAGTATTATGATGAGATAAGTGTTGGTCTTGATTTTACTGCACGGGATTTACAAGAAAAACTAAAAGATAAAGGGTTACCATGGGAAAAAGCGAAGTCTTTTGACGGTTCAGCGGTTATTGGTGACTTTATATCGAAAAAAATTTTTAGTTCGCTAGAAAGTATTAATTTTGAACTAACAAATAACGGAAAAACTGTTCAAAGAGGGAATTCTAGTCTAATGTTGTTTAAGATTGATGAAATAATTGCGCATGTTTCTCAATTTTTTACACTTAAAATTGGAGACATTATTTTTACAGGAACGCCTGATGGAGTTGCTGCAGTAAAACCAAACGACGTTTTAGAAGGATTTTTAGAAAATAACAAACTATTTAGAATACAAGTAAAATAATGGCACTAAACTACAATTTAGCAAAAGTATATGCACTTTCAGACAACGACCCTGAATTTGTAAATCAGATCCTCACACTTTTTGTGACAGAGGTACCGTTAGATCTTATCCAAATTAAACTAGGAATTAAGACCAAAGATCATAAATTAGCTTACAGCTATGCACATAAAATAAAACCTTCTTTAGATTTATTAGGTATGAATGTAGCTTTTGAAGAAATTCTTCAAATAGAAGCTTGGACCAAAGCTGAGGGCAAGCGAAAAGAAATAAAAGACACTTTTGATAGTGTAGAATCTCAAATTGAAAAAGCGGTAAAAGAAATTTCGAAAGATTTTAGTTTGTAATCGTATCAAAATCCAGATTTTTTACTTTCACAGGTAGTGAATTTAAAGACTTTGGATTTTATTTTTTTTAGGTATTTCAAAAATAGTTACTTTAATTTTGAGCAATAAATCCTAAATCTAAAATCCTAAATCTAAAATGAAAGCAACCATAGTTACCATTGGCGACGAAATTCTTATCGGTCAAATTATTGATACGAATTCAGGTTTTATAGCCAAGTCATTAGATAAGATTGGTGTCGAAATCAACGAAATGATTTCTATTTCAGATAACAAACAACATATTTTAAATACGTTTACTGCGCTTCAAAATAATGTCGATTTAGTCATTATAACTGGTGGTTTAGGCCCAACAAAAGACGATATTACCAAACATACATTTTGTGAATATTTCGATGACACATTGGTTGTTAACGAAGCTGTACTTGCGCATGTAACTCAAATGATTGAAGGTTTTTATAAACGTCCCATAACGCAACTTAATAAAGATCAAGCGCTAGTTCCTTCTAAATGTATTATTCTGCACAATCAAATGGGAACCGCTCCAGGCATGTGGATGAAAAAAGAAAATACTGTTTTTATTTCGCTTCCAGGTGTTCCGTATGAAATGAAATATTTAATAGAAAACGAAGTAATTCCCAAAGTGGTTCAAGAATACAAGCGACCATATATCATTCATAAAACCATTCTTACTTACGGCGAAGGCGAAAGCAAAGTAGCCGAACGCATTGAAGAATGGGAGAACAACTTACCTCAATTTATTAAATTAGCCTATTTGCCAAGTCCGGGTAGAGTGCGTTTGCGACTTTCTGCTCGAGGAACAGATAAGGGAATTTTAGAAAAAGCATTAGAAGCGAATATAACTTCATTAACAAAAATAATTAGCGATATTATCGTCGGATTTGACGATGGCGAAACAATAGAGGTTATAATAGGAAGGTTGTTAAAACAATATAAAAAGACAATTGCCACTGCCGAAAGCTGTACAGGAGGAAAAATTGCTGAAGTGATTTCATCTGTTTCAGGAGCCTCTAATTATTTTAAAGGAAGTATAGTTTCGTATGCCACAGAAACAAAAATAAATGTTTTAGGAATTGATGAAGCTACAATAAATAAATTTTCAGTAGTGAGTGCCGAAGTGGCAAAAGAAATGGCAGTCAATATTCAAAAAATAATGAAATCGGATTACGCAATAGCTACAACTGGTAATGCTGGACCTTCAAAAGGAGACTCAAATGCCGAGATTGGAACTGTTTTTATAGCATTAGCAACACCAAATGAAGTTGCAATTCATGAGTTTAATTTCGGTCAACCCCGTGATAAAGTGATTGATAGAGCTGTAAATAAAAGCCTAGAAATACTACAAAAAGAAATTTTAAAAAATCTACTTTAATTATTTTGTATTATAGGTTTATTTTTTGTTTCTTTGCACCCTGATTTTGAATAACGATAAAAGATAAGTACAATGTCAAGAGTTTGTGACCTTACGGGTAAAAGAGCGATGGTGGGAAATAATGTTTCTCACGCGATGAATAAAACCAAAAGAAAGTTTTCTGTAAACTTACTAAAAAAGCGTTTTTACCTTCCTGAAGAAGACAGATGGATTACTCTTAGAGTAGCTGCATCGACAATAAAAACAATCAATAAAAATGGAATCGCTGCTGTTTTGAAAAAAGCACAGTCTCAAGGATTTATTAAATAATCTATTCCTAAATAAAATATAAAGCAAGATGGCAAAG